>DAOUBZ010000615.1:0-8364 GCA_034432515.1 Chloroflexaceae bacterium
CCAGCGGAGCTGGCGCATCGCAACACCAGATTCTGGCCCCCCTCCCCTACCAGGGGAGGGGGTAGGGGGGTGGGGTATGTGGGGCCTGGGGGCGCAACTCCCCAAAAACCTACCCCTGGTAGGGGCGCCCCACGGCCTCCGGGTGGGGCGGCGACGCGGGGCGCCCCTACTCGCGTCCTCGCCTCTTCCATCTACCGGGCCATCAACTCGTGATACAGCGCGAGGGTCTGCCGGGCCACAATCGGCCAGGCGAAGGTGGTACGCACGATGCGCTCACTCTCGGCGCCCCAGGCCGGCCAGCGGGCGCGCTGCTGCAGTGCAAGGCGCAGCTTCGCGGCGAGGTCGTCGCTGTCGCCGGGGCGTACGAGGTAGCCGTTGCGCCCGGCGAAGACCTTGTCGGGGATGCCGCCAGCGGCGGAGGCGACCAGCGGCTTGCGGTGGATCATGCCCTCCAGCGTGACCAGGCTCGAGCCCTCGTAGAGTGTCGGGTGGACCACCAGGTCCACCTCCTCGTAGAGGCTATGGAGCTCGGCGTCATCGAGGCGTCCGACGAAGCCGACGTGGGCGGCGATCCCGGCCGCCTGGGCCTGAGCGGCGAGCGCCGCGCGCTCCTTGCCATCGCCAACGAGCAGCCAGCGCCAGGTGGGGGGCATGGTGGGCGCCAGGCGAGCGAGCGCCGCGATCAGCACGTGAAAGCCCTTGTTGCGCTCGAGGCGCCCCACGCTGAGCAGGATCGGGTCGGCGCCGGCGAGGCCAAGCCGCGCGCGCAGCGCGGCGCGCAACTCCGGGCGCACCAGGCCGAGGCACTCGTCCACATCGATCGCCGAGGGGATCACCGTCACGCGCTGCGGGTCGACGCCGAGGTAGCGCGGCAGGTCGTCGCGGGTGCAGGCATCGGTGGCGATGGCCCGGTCGGCCTGGCGATGGCCATAGGCGTAGAGCGCGCGGAAGGGAGCGTAGGCCAGCCACTTACGCCGGTCGGGGGTGCGGAACTCCTCCATCCCGTGGGGGTTGGCGACGAAGGGCAGGCGGCGCAGCAGCGGGTCGTGGCTGCGAATGAAGCCATAGCCGGCGGCGCAGAGCCCCTGGCTATGAACCACATCGAAGGCGCCGCGGCGGGCGGCGGCGGCGGCGGTGCAACCGAGCTGCCAGGAGTACCAGGGGTAGTTGAGCTGGCGCCCGACGACGCCATTGGGCGGCAGGAGCGGCGAGGTATAGTCGTAGCGCAGGAAGACCACGGCGTGGAGGCCGTCGACAATCGCCCGGGTGGCCGCATCGTCGGCGTCGCGACGGCGCGGATCGACCTCCTGCACAAAGAGCGTCACCGTAGCGCCGAGGCGGGTAAGGTGGGTGACGAGGTGGAAGACGTGGCGCTCGATCCCGCCAAAGCCATGCAGCGGAAAGACGACACGGGCGAGCATCGCGACGCGGACCGGGCGTCCGGCGGGCGGGGGAGTGGCGCTCATGGCGGCTATGATACCACTCCTGCCGGGCTCGGCGCTCACGATCCTGCAATCGCCCTGGCGGCGGCCCTGGCCCTGCCGGGCGGCCGGCGACTGCACGCGCGGAGTTGAACGGCACCCGAACGACCTGCGGCGGCCGTCCGGTGAGGGCGGCCGCCGCAGGTGTGCGGGAAGACTCTCGCGGTAGTCATCGGAGAATATGAACAAGATTTAATTGACAAGGCGTTCCTTTTTCAGTATGATGCTCTTCACCAGCTTAACGAACAAAGAAACGTAGTACTACAGGCAGACCGAGCTCATATCTCGGTTCTGCTTTGTCCCACCACGTCGTGATGGCACTACGACCGTCTGACTAGCTGTGATTCAACTACGCTTGTTAGTACGTGGTCAGGTAATTCCATTGCCGTTGTGCCGACAACGGCAGCGGCAGAGCTCGCCAGGTGGGCGCTCGGGGGACGGCTCACTGTCGGAGCAGATGCGCATCTGAGCTGGCAGCGTCGCCACTACACCAGAGTTGGGATGTACGAGCGGGCATGTCGCCAGTAGTGATGTGATCCACGCCCGGATGCCCCGGTTCTTACTCGAGGATGTCGGCTATACCGCCAATAATGAGCCTGACGAGCACGATGTGCGCCGCTTGCTCAAACAGGGCAAAGTGACCTGCTCCTGCTTGAAGAGTGTCCGAACATTGGCGGCTATGCACTGTGCAGTGGGGTGCGCGCCCGGTTACATGCGTCGGAACCGTTGAAGCGTTAGCTCCGGAACGAGCGCCCATATTCTTGTGAGAACCTTCAGGCGTAATGCCTTGGGTTGGCGAAGCATGTGCCCGAAACCATAGTGCAAAGGGGGGCTCTGTGGCTGAGTGGTACGTAATCCAATGCCGTGCTGGTCAGGAGTACCAGATAAGCGTTATACTCCATGATGCAATTGGTTTGAACATGTTCATTCCCAAAGTGCAAGACCACAGGGCTGGTAGGCACTACGAACTTATCCTCTTCCCTGGTTATCTCTTTGTGGAACTGGAAACCAACGACCGAGCCATCAGCTTAATAGGCTCGATTCCGGGCGTTGTTCGGATTGTTGGTTATGGTGGCATCCCTCAGCCTATCTCTGCGGCGACCATCGAGAATCTTCGGGAGTATATCGCCATGGTGAATAGCCACGGGGGGTTGCGCAACTACGCGTTACGCCCGGGCGACCGGGTGAAGATCGGCCATGGGCCTCTACGAGGTCTGGAAGCCGTATTTCAGTGCTCGCTCGACGCTGGCGAGCGCGTCAAGGTGCTGATTAGCTTCTTAGGTCGCATGTGTAATGTCGAAGTCGCGGCCGAAGATCTTGAGGGACCTGCGGTGCCTCCGCTAAGACGGCGCACTACGCGCGGGCGAGGCCGGCGATTAGCCTCAGCACGAGGGTAATTCGGTTCAGTCGGGCAAGCTGCAGTTTCCACGGCGAACAAGGCCGTGCAGCGAAGATCTCAGCATGGGGCTGCCATCCCGCGCAGCGTGCCGGCTTGCCCGACTACCCGCACCATCCCTGGCGCCAGGATGCGCCTGGTCTGGAAGCTGATGCCCTCAGGGATGTCATACGTGCTTCGAGGCGTGCTACGTCTTGCGCTCTGGAGCCTGCAGTCTGTTCGTGGGCGTGAGTCGGCTGTGGGTATGCTCGCGGGGTACGGCCAGTTGCTTCGCCAGCTTCCGGCCCTGGCGCTTCTTGCGTGCCTCCTCCTGCAGCTGTCGATCGCGCAAGGATCGACCTAGAATGACCCGCTTGATGAACACTGCACAGCACGTGGTCGATGCTGACCTCGCCTACATCAACGCCTGTCTCGCTGAAGAACTGGCGCACCTGGCCGGCAAGAAGCTGCTGATCGTCGGTGGCGCCGGGTTCCTCGGCTACTACATGGTTCAGGCGATCCTCCACTGGAACGCCGCCGCCGCCCCCGAGCGCCGCATCCGCGTCACGGTCTACGATAGCTATGTGCGCGGCGTTCCCCAGTGGCTCACTCAGCGCGCCGGCGACCCTTCGCTGACGCTCGTCAAACACGATGTCACCCACCCCCTGCCCGCTGACATCGATGATTTCGCCTACGTCGTCCACGCGGCCTCGATCGCTTCACCTACCTACTATCGCCAGTACCCGATCGAGACGATGGACGCCAATGTCGGCGGGCTGCGTATCCTGCTCGATTACGCGCTGCGCCAGCAGCGCCGCGGGCTGCCGCTGGAGGGCTTCCTGTTCTTCTCCAGCAGCGAGATCTATGGCGACCCTACGCCCGAGCACATTCCTACCCCCGAAACGTACCGCGGCTATGTCTCCTGTACCGGCCCGCGCGCCTGCTACGACGAGTCCAAGCGCTTCGGTGAGACGCTGTGCGTCAACTTTGCGCGCCAGTATGGCGTGCCCGTCCGGGTGGCCCGCCCGTTTAACAACTATGGCCCGGGCCTCAAGATCACCGACCGGCGGGTCATCCCCGATTTTGCGCGCGACATCCTGGCCGGTCGCGATATCGTGATGCTCTCCGATGGCACGGCGACCCGCACCTTCTGCTACGTCGCCGATGCGGTGGTGGGGTATTACAAAATCCTCATCCGCGGGCGCAGCGGCGAAGCGTATAACATCGGCGTCGAGGAGCCAGAGATCGCAATGGCTGAGCTCGCCGGACGCCTGACGGCCCTCGGGCACGAGCTCTTCGGCTACCGCGGTTGCGTGGTGCACCGCGCCAGTGCGGACCAGGAGTACCTCGTCGACAACCCCAATCGCCGTTGCCCGGTGATCGCCAAGGCGCGTACCGAGCTGGGCTATAGCCCGTCGGTGGATCTCGATGAGGGACTGCGCCGCTCGCTGATCTGGTACGCCGAGCATCGCCACGCGGAGGATGCCTGATGCGTGTATCCATCGTCGGCACTGGCTATGTCGGCCTGGTGACGGGCGCGTGCCTGGCCGCGAAGGGCCACCATGTGATCTGTGTGGATGTGGACGAGGCCAAAGTCGCCCTGATCAACCGTGCGCAATCACCGATCTATGAGCCGGGCCTCGACGCGTTGCTGCGCGCGCACGTGGGCCGCTCGCTGTTCGCCAGTACCGATCTGCACGCCGCGGTACAGGAGAGCGAGATTACCCTGGTCGCGGTCGGCACGCCGTTCGACGGGCGGGAGATCGACCTGACCTACATCCGCTCCGCTGTGCGCCAGATCGGCGAGGCCCTGCGCGCGAAGGACGGCTACCACACGGTGGTGATCAAGAGCACGGTCGTGCCGGGCACGACGGATAGTGTGGTGTTGCCGATCCTCGAGGAGGCCTCCGGGCGGCGCGCCGGTCCCGACTTCGGGGTGGGGATGAACCCGGAGTTCCTCTCCGAAGGCGAAGCGGTGCGCGATACGCTGGAACCGGATCGGATCATCCTGGGCGGCATTGACGAACGCAGTATCGAGACGCAGCGGCGACTGTTTGCGGTCTTCGGCGATGTGCCCATGGTGCCGACCAACCCGCGGACCGCCGAGATGATCAAGTATGCCTCGAATGGTCTGCAGGCGGCGCTGATCTCGTTCTCGAACGAGATCGCCAACCTGTGTGCGGCCCTGGGCGAGGTGGATGTCGTTGAGGTGATGCACGGGTTGCATCTGAGCCGCTATCTGACCACTGCGCTGCCGGACGGCACCCCACGCACTGCGCCGATCACGTCCTTTCTGTTCGCGGGCTGTGGCTTTGGTGGCAGCTGTTTCCCCAAGGATGTGCGGGCGCTGATTGCCCACGGCGAGCGGGCCGGGGTGCCGATGGCCATGCTCAAGGCCGTGATGCAGATCAATGACCAGCAGCCCCTGCGCCTGATCGCGTTGGTGCGCAAGCACTACCCCGATCTGCGCGACCTGCCGGTTGTCGTGCTGGGGCTGGCCTTCAAGCCCGGCACCGACGATCTGCGCGAGTCGCCGGCCATTCCGGTGATCGAGCACCTGCTGGCCCAGGGCGCGCAGGTGCGCGCCTACGATCCCCAGGCGGCCGAACCCGCGCGCACGTTCTTTGCCGGCCGCCCGCTGGCGATTGTGGAGAGCCTGGAAGCGGCCCTTGCGGGCGCGCGGGTGGTGGTGCTGGTGACCCGCTGGGACGAGTTCCGACGCGTGC
This sequence comes from Chloroflexaceae bacterium, assembly GCA_034432515.1. GTDB lineage: Bacteria > Chloroflexota > Chloroflexia > Chloroflexales > Chloroflexaceae > JACAEO01. The sequence goes on from DAOUBZ010000615.1 coordinate 5,583, forward strand.
CGGACCTGATCCGTGCCGTCGATCCCGCTCCCCTGCTGGTCGATGGCCGCCGGCTCATTCCCAGGGAGCGTGTGGCGCGCTATGAAGGCATCGGCTGGAGCGAGTGATGATTTTTACCGAGACCGAACTGCCAGGGGCATACCTGATCGAGCTCGAGCGGCGCGAGGATCAGCGCGGTTACTTTGCGCGCACCTGGTGCGAGCGCGAGTTTGCCGCACACGGTCTGGCAACGCGCTACGTGCAGAGCAACCTGGGTCATAGCCCACACCGGGGTACTCTGCGCGGCTTGCACCTCCAGGTCGAACCGTATGCCGAGGTCAAGGTCGTGCGCTGTACCCGCGGCGCCCTGTACGATGTGCTGGTTGACCTGCGGCCAGGCTCGCCGACCTATGGACGGTGGATTGGCGTGACGCTCAGTGCAGCGAACGGGCATGCCCTCTATGTGCCGCAGGGTGTTGCCCACGGCTATCAGACCCTGGAAGACGACACCGACCTGGTCTATCAGACCTCTGAGTTCTATGTGGCAGAGGCGGTGCGTGGCATCCGCTATAACGACCCTGCCTTCACGATCGACTGGCCGCTGCCAGTGAGCGTTATGTCCGAGGCTGATGCCGGTTGGCCCGATTACCAGCTGTGAGGTGAACCGATGGTGATTGTTGACACGGCGCTCGAGCGCCGCCGCCAGGAAGGGAACCCCGTGCGTGTGGCGCTGATCGGCGCCGGTTATATGGGACGCGGCCTGGCGCTGGAGATCATCAGTGCCTTCCCCGGGATGCGCCTGGTGGCGATCGCCAACCGCACACTCGCCGAGGCCGAGCGCGCCTACCACGACGCTGGCGTCACCGAAACGCGCCGGGTCGCGACGGTGGCGCAGCTCGAAGCAGCCATTGCCGACGGGCAGTATGCGGTCACGGAGGACGCGCTGCTGCTCTGTCAGGCCGACGGCATCGAAGCGGTGATCGAGGCAACCGGCCAGATCGAGTTTGGCGCACACAGCGCCCTGGCGGCCATCCAGCACGGCAAGCACGTCATCCTGATGAACGCCGAGCTGGATGCGACGATCGGGCCGATCCTCAAGGTGTACGCCGACCGGGCCGGCGTGGTCATCACCGATACCGACGGCGATGAGCCGGGCGTGGCGATGAACCTGTACCGGTTTGTGAAGAGCATCGGCTACCACCCGGTGCTGGCCGGCAACCTCAAGGGCTTCATCGACCCCTACCGCACCCCCGAGACGCAACGCGCCTTTGCCGAGCGTGTCGGGCAGAAACCCCCGATGATCACCTCGTTTGCCGATGGCACCAAACTGGCGATGGAGGCGACCATCCTGGCCAACGCGACGGGCTTTCACGTCGGGCGGCGCGGCATGTTCGGTCACCGCTGCGCCCACGTCAGGGAGATCATCGACCACTTCACGCCGGAGCAGTTGCTCCAGGGCGGCCTGGTAGATTACGCGCTCGGCGCTGAGCCGGGCACCGGCGCGTTTGTGGTTGGCTACAACGACGAGCCCATCAAGGCCCAGTACATGAGCTATTTCAAGATGGGCGACGGACCGCTGTACGTCTTCTACACGCCCTATCACCTGCCGCACCTGCAACTGCCGCTGACTGCGGCCCGCGCCGTGCTGTTCCACGACCCGACGGTAACGCCGATCGGCGCGCCGTGCTGTGACGTGATCACGATCGCCAAGCGCGATCTGCGGGCAGGCGAGGAGCTCGATGGCATCGGCGGCTTCACGTGCTACGGCGTAATCGAGAATGCCGAGGTGAGCGTCGCCGAGAACCTGCTGCCGATGGGCCTGGCCGAGGGCTGCCGGCTCACCCGTGACGTCGCCCGTGACCAGCCCATCAGCTACGCGGATGTGGCGTTGCCCCCCGGGCGGCTGGCCGACCGGCTACGCGCCGAACAGACAGCGCATTTCGCGGCGGCGCTGCGGGCATAGGCTGCTCGCAGCACAACCCGGAGGGTTGCGCGCGTCGGAGAAACCGGGTTTCCCCCGTGGTGATGCAGAACCGGGCGCCCCTCCCGGCGCCCGCTCGTGTGGGAATGTAACAATGAAAGTGGTCCTCTTTTGCGGCGGCTTCGGCATGCGGTTGCGCGAGGGTGCAGAGAGTACGCCCAAGCCGATGGTCAATATCGGCTACCGGCCGATTCTCTGGCACATTATGAAATACTATGCCCACTACGGTCACAAGGACTTCATTCTGTGCCTGGGCTACAAAGCCGATCTGATCAAGCACTATTTCCTGCACTACGAAGAAACGATCTCCAATGATTTCGTCATGTGCAACGGCGGGAAAGATGTGCAACTGCTGGCAAGCGACATTCAGGACTGGCGGATAACGTTCGTTGACACGGGGCTGTCCTCGAATATCGGCCAGCGGTTGAAACGCGTCCAGCCGCATGTTGAGCGCGAGGAGATCTTCCTTGGCAACTACAGCGATGGCCTGACAGACATGGACCTGGACCGGTACATCGATTTCTTTAAGCGCAGCAACGCCATCGCTAGCTTTGTGGCCGTGCGACCGAACAATAGCTTCCACGTGGTATCAATTGGTGACGAGGGCCTGGTCGAAAGTATCGAGGATGTTGGCAAGACCGCCATGCGCATCAATGGCGGCTTCTTCATCTTCCGGTCGGAGATCTTCGAATATCTCGGTGATGGCGAAGAGCTTGTGTATGAGCCCTTTCAACGGCTGATCCGGCGCGGACAGTTGATCGCGTACGAATATGATGGCTTCTGGGCCTGTATGGACACATTCAAAGAAAAACAACAACTTGA
>DAOUBZ010000616.1:0-10480 GCA_034432515.1 Chloroflexaceae bacterium
GTGGCCAAAAAGTCTTGACACCCATGTCGAACGTCCTTCAGCCTATCGACCGCTTTCCAATGCGGCCTAGCAAAAACTCTACCCCTGAAAGTCTCCCGGCCCGGGAGAGGGGCCTGCCCTGAGCGTAGCCGAAGGGGGCAGGGGGTGAGGGCAAGCAGCGCATCAGGACGCCATCCGCCAAAAAACCTACCCCCAAACGCACATCCCACCGCCGGAGGCCCGACGTCACCAGTCAATGTTCGTTAAAACATGGTAAAATGGCGTGTCTTTGCGTTTAGTCAACGAGCCTGAGGCAACTCAACCAGGGAGATCATCTCAATGTCAATGATACGGCGTAGCGGCTTGACCGCGCTCCTGATCGTGCTGGCGCTGCTGGCGCTGCTGCTCCCCGGAGCGCGGCCGGTGGCGGCCACCACCCCCACCTGGATCGCCGAGCTCAACGGCTGGACCCAGTTCGCCTCCCCTACCCTCGCCGACATCGACGGCGATAACCAGCTCGAGATCTTTGTTGGCACCAATGCCGGCCTGGTCTACGGCTTGCGCCAGGATCGTTCCGCGCTCCCGGGTTGGCCGGTAAACGTGGGGCGGCGGGTCGCCTCGGCGCCGGCTGTCGGCGATATCACGGGCGACGGGCGACCCGAGGTCGTGATCACCGCCGGCTTCGCAGGCGACAGCGGCCTGATTGCCGCCTACGGCCCCCAGGGCCAGCAACTCTGGCAGAAGGGCACCATGGCGAACCGCGGCGTCTTCGCCTCGCCGGTGCTGGCCGACCTCGACGGCAACGGACGCCTCGATGTGATCGTCGCCGCCTACGACCAGAACATCTACGCCTTCAACGGCGACGGCTCATCGGTGTTTCCCGGCGCGCTCCCGGCACGCGCCGGCGATCGCAACGATGCGCTGATCTGGCTCGGCGATGCCACCTGGGCCACGCCGGTCATCGCCGATGTGGACAACGACGGCGTAGTGGATATCGTCCTCACCGCGGCGACCAGCCGTGACGCCCGCCTGAGCTATGTCTACCCGGGTTGGAACGACCAGGCGACCGTAGCGGCCTGCAGCCTGCCAGGCACAACCACCCGGCGCGCCTGCGGTATGGTCGCCGTCTTCAGCAACAACGGGCGGCTCAAGCCAGGCTGGCCCCAGTTCATCGCCGGCCACACCTACGACGCCTCGCCGGCCGTGGCCGACCTCGACGGCGACGGCCGGCTGGAGATCATCACCGGCAACGGCTGGGATCCAACCTTCGGTGACCCGAGCCAGCCCTTCTTTGTGACGATCTGGAACGCTGATGGCTCTGTTCGCAACCGCTACACGATCAATGCGGTGGTGAAAGTCGGTGCACCCGCCGTCGGCGACATCACCGGTGACGGCGTACCCGAGATCGTGGTTGGCACCACGGACGAACGGGACACGCCGAACAAACAGCGCATCTTTGCCTTCGATACCAACCTGAACCTGCTGCCCGGCTTCCCGGTCGTCGTGCGCGACGCGTCCGGCACCCAGAGCAACCCCAGCGCCATCACGCTCGCCGACGTGACCGGCGATGGCACCGCCGAGATCCTGTTCGGCGCCGTCTTCGACGTGCGCGCCCTGAACAGCTCGGGTCAGTACCTCGACAACAGCTTCTTGATCCGCACCGGTCTGCCGGTAGCGGGCGCACCCGCCGCAGCGGACATCGACGGCGACGGCCAGGTCGAAGTGGTGGCCGCCTCGGGCCGACCCTTCGCCGCCAACTTCGACCAGGGCGGTCTGTTCCGCGTTGATCTTGACGCCCGCGTCACTCCGCGCGGGCTGCCCTGGGCCCAGTTCCGCGGCAATGCCCGCAACAACGGGCTCCTGGCCCCCCCGACCCTGCGGGTGGCCGAGCGGATCGGCAGCATCACCGCTGGTGAGGACCGCACCGTCAGGCTTGAGGTTGCCGACAATGTAGGCGGCGGCCTGGAATGGAGCGCCACCCCGTCAGCAGGCTGGATCCGCATCAACCCGGCAAGCGGCGTCAGTGGGCGTGACCCGCTGACCGTGACCCTCTCGGCCAACGCCCCATTCCAGGACGGTGTGGCGACCGGGAGCATTACCCTCAGCGGGGCGGGCACGCAGCGAACGATCACGGTGCGCCTGGTGCGGGTCGATGCGATCCGCTCGACGATCTACGTGCCGTTGCTTCGAAGGTAGCAGGGAGAGCGCGCAATGAGCGTCATCTGGGCGAGCAGCAAGAGCAACAATGTCTTCGAGGCGGCAGCAGCGGTGGAGCAGGCCCTCGGCGAGGCCGAACAGGCGGCGGCGGCGACGCCGACCGAGGAACTGTTCATGGGCGACACCTACCTCGCCGAGAACGTCGGCACGATGCGCGCCAGCTGGGAGATCAACCCCTGGGCCACCGCGCCGAGTGGTCCAGGCATCGCAGGGCGCGCATTCAACGTCGGGCAGCGGGCGGTGCGCAAGCTCACCTGGTGGTATCTGAAGCCCCAGACCGACCAGGTGAGCCACTTCAACGCCGCGGTGGTGCGGGCCACCGACGCGCTGCTGGCGCGGGTGCTACGCCTGGCCCAGCGCCTGCACGAACTGGAGTCGACCCACAGCGAGCCGCGGCTACGCAGCTTCGAGGAGCAACTGCGCGTCGCCCGTGAGGAGCATGGCCGCCTGCTCCAGCGCGTCGCCCAGCTCGAAGCAGAGCTGGCTGCGCTGCAGGGGCAAGGTGAGGGGGTGACAGGGTGACAGATCCTATCGGTACCGTCAGGTGGTGCCTGGTCATCCCATCACCTTGTCACCGCCTCACTGCTCGTCATCGAGAAACGCGCGCAGGGCGGCGTGATACTCCGCGGGGCGCTCGACCATGGGCAGGTGGCCACACTGCTCGATCCAGAGCAGGCGGCTATCGGGCACGAGGCGCGCCACCTCGGGTGTGCCGGGGGGGGGCATGATCTTGTCCTGGCGCGCGCCGATCACCAGTGTCGGACAGCGCACGGCCTGGAGCGCCTGGTTGATGTGGGGCTCACCGGCGCTGGCCGCCGTCTCCAGGGCAGTGCGCCGGTCCATCTTGAGGAAGTCGGCGAAGCTCTCGCGCAGGATCGCATCGTCTTTGGGGGCGCGGTAGAAGAATCGTGAGGCGGCCGTGCGATAGATAATGCGGCGCTCACCCATCCAGGGGCGGCGCAGCGCCATCCACAGCGCCATCACGTGATGCACCTGGTCGACCATGCGCCGCTCGAACTCGCTGCGGAAGGTGCTCATGCAGGTGAGCACCAGGCGGCGCACCCGCTGCGGATAGCGCTCGGCGACATAGACTGCCACGCTGGCGCAGAAGGAGTGCCCGTTCAGGTCGAACTGCGTGAGCCCCATGGCGTCGGCAAACGCGATCACCAGCTCGGCGAGACGCTCGGCCGTGGCGGGGCCATGCATCGGCGGTGACTCGCCGAAGCCCGGCAGGTCCGGGGCGAGGATGCGGCGCTCCGCGCCCAGGGTGGCCAGCGTCGTGCGCCAGTAGCGCGAGGAGCCGCCCCAGCCGTGAAGCAGCAGCAGAGGGGGCCGCGGGCCGGAGTTGGCCTCGCGGTAGAAGATCGGGCCGTCCCAGACCGTCACCGGACCACGGAGGGCGAAGTCGGTGGAAGTAGAGGGTGGGTTCATATGCCGTTCTCGCTGTGCACGCAGACGCCCTATTCTAGCACATGCGCCCACACGGCTTGACGCCTGCGACGCAGGCCTTACAATAGCGCACAGCAACACGCGCACAGCAGAAGAGAGGCCCGCCGTGCCCTTCGATTTCGATACGATCGTTCCTCGCCGCGGGATCGGCAGCGCCAAGTGGGAGCTCTACCCGGAGGACGTGCTGCCAATGTGGGTCGCCGATATGGACTTCCGCTCGCCGGAGCCGGTGATCCAGGCGCTGCACGAGCGGGTCGAGCAGGGCACCTTCGGCTATGCCGTGCCCCCGGCACAGCTGGCCGAGGTGATCTGCGCCCGCCTGGCACGCCTCTATGACTGGACGGTCAGCCCGGAGGAGATCGTCTATATGCCGAGCCTGGTCGCGGCGATCAATGTGCTCTGCCGGGCGATCGGCGAGCCCGGCGACCACGTGCTGACCCTCACTCCCGCCTACCCGCCCTTCCTCAGCGCACCGGCAAACCACGGACGGGTCTGCGATACGCTGGAGCTGAGCTACACCCGCCAGGACCGGATCCTCGACTATCACCTCGACCTTGACGCCTTTGCCGGCGCGCTCCACGAACGCACCCGGCTCTTCTTGCTCTCCAACCCGCACAACCCGGTGGGCCTCGCCTACGACGCGGCCACCCTGCGCGGCATAGCCGAGGCCTGCCTGCGCAACGGCACGCTGATCTGCTCCGATGAGATCCACTGCGACCTGGTGCTGGGCGCGACGCGCCACATCCCGCTGGCCACGCTCGGGCCCGAGATCGCCGCCCAGACGATCACCCTGCTGTCGCCAAGCAAGAGCTTCAACCTGCCGGGGCTCGGCTGCGGCATCGCGGTGGTCCCCAGCGCCGAGCTCCGCGCGCGGCTGGCGCGGGCCAGCGCCGGCATCGTACCCTACGTCAACGCCATGGGCTTTGCCGCTGCCCTGGCCGCCTTCAGCCAGGGCGACCCCTGGCTCGATGCGCTGCGCGCTTACCTTACCGCCAACCGCGACTACTACGTGCAGTACCTGGTTGAACTCATGCCCCAGTTGCGCACAACCGCGCCCGAGGCCACCTACCTGGGATGGATCGACTGCCGCGAGGCCGCGATCGACGAAAGCCCCTACCGCTTCTTCCTTGAACAGGCGAAGGTCGCCCTCTCGGACGGCGTGGCCTTCGGGGCGGGCGGCGAGGGTTTCGTGCGCCTCAACTTCGGTTGCCCGCGCGCCCTGCTAACCGAGGGCCTCGAGCGCATGCACGCCGCCCTGGAGCACGCGGGCAGCGCCAGCAACCGGGGCACCCCGCCCATCAGCCGTGACTGACCGCCCCCACGACCACAGCCCACCCACCGGTGCTGTCCAGCCGGGGCCGATCGGCGTGTCGGTGATCATCCCTGCCTACAACGCAGCCGAGACGCTCGGCACGACGCTGGATTCGCTCGACGCCCAGAGCTACCCTCACTGGGAGGCGATCGTCGTCGATGACGGCTCGACCGACCGCACAGCCGACGTCGCGGCGCAGGCGGCAGAGCGCGATCCGCGGGTGCGGCTCATCCAACAGCCACAGCTTGGTATCGCCGCCGCGCGCAACACCGGCATCGCCGCCGCCCGCGCCGACTGGCTGCTCTTCCTCGACGCCGATGACTGGATCGCCCCACAGCACCTTGAACGGCTGACCGCCGCCCTCGCGGCTGACCCCGCACTCGACGCCGTGCACTGCGGTTGGGCGCGTGTGCTGCCCGACGGCAGTATTGGCGACACGTACTTCGGGCCACCAGAGAGCGATCTCTTTCCGGCTTTCGCGGACCATTGCGCACTGGCAACGGTCGGGGTTTGCCTGATACGCCGGTCGCTGGTTATGGCTGTGGGCGGCTTCGACCGCAGCTTCCGCAACTGTGTGGACTGGGAGTTCTGGCTGCGTGTCGCCCGCGCCGGGGCGCGCTTCGGCGCCGTACGCGAGCGGCTCACCTACTATCGGCTACGCCAGACTTCGATATCGATCGGGATGCGTAACATCGCCCTGCTGCACACCAATTCCCTGCGCGTGCTCGATCTCGCTCACGGCCCGGACCCGCGGGTGCCCGACCCGCCCCTGGCGCACGCCGCAGGGGCGCCGCGCGAACTGCTGGCGCGCCGCCGCCTGCTGATCACCTGCTGGTGCGCCGGCCTGGCGATCGGCCACGGCAATGACGGGAGCAGATTGCTTGCAGCCGTCGCCGATAACGAACCGGCGCTCGATCCTGAAGCCGTCGCCACGATGCTGTTCGCCGCAGTGCCCCTGCCGCGCGGCCTGCTCCAGAATGCCTGGCCACAGCTCTGGTCCGATCTCGAACCACAGGTGACGGCGTTTCTCACGGCGCTCGAGGCCCGCTCCGGCGCGCCACGACTTGCCCGGCGCGTTCTGCAACTCCTGGCCGGCAAGGTCGCCGCTGAGGCATGGCAGTGTGAGCCAGCGACCATCGGTCCGTTCGCGATCCGCCCGCTCGAGCTCACCTGCCCGCTGCCCGATCTCCTCCTGCCACCCGAGGTGGAACACCTGCGCTGCCTGCTGACGCTGGAGGGACAGGTCCTTGGCGCCGCTATGCTCGCGGTCCCCGACGGCCAGGTGACGGCGGCGGCGCTGGCCGAGGCAACGGTCGCCGAAGCAGCCTGGCCGATCCTCGGGCGTTTTTTCGCGCGCACGCTCTACCCGCACCTGCGCGTCCAACACGAACCGGATGGGGTGAGCCTCTGGCGTGGCGAGCGCCAGCTGGCCACGGGCCTGCCGCCTGAGGTTGCCAGCGACCCGGCCCTGGCCCACGATACGATCGGCTGGGAGCTCATGCTGCAGGAAGTGTGGGGACGCCCCGACTGGCCGATCGGGCGCTTCTACGCACCCGCGCGCGACGATGGTAGCGCGGCGATCTTCGTCCCCGGGCGCTCACTCACCGTCGAGGTGAGCGCCGAGCCGCCCACGCTGATCACGAACTGGGAGCAGCTTGAGGTGACCCTCACCGCCGGCGGCCTGGCAGTCACCCGGATCACCGTGCCGGCGCCGCATGGCCGGCTCAGCGCCAATGCGCTGATCGCCGCCCTGAACCACGCGGCAGGCATGGACCTGTGTCGGGCCGTGGTGTACCAGGCGCTGATCGGGCGCCCACTCGCCGCCGAGCCGCTCGGGTTGCGGGCGCGGCTGGCCGCGGCAGCCCGGCGCGCCCAGGTCAGGGCAACCTGACGGCGTCCCCGTCGAGCATCAACAACCCGTCGCGCGCCAGGTCGGCCACCAGGCCCCGTAGCCAGGGCTCATCGGCGGCCACGTAGTCGGGCTTGACCCGTGGGCCGAGCTCGGCCAGCGCGAGCGCGCTGTGGGCGGGCACGGCACGCAGTGCATCGACCAGCCGGCCCCGGTACCAGCGCCGCGAGCCGACGAAGGGTGCTTCCTTGCGCTCGGCAACCCGCCGGGGTCGCGCCGGCCCGTCAGCGCCCATCGCCAGCACGAGCGCCTCATCGGCGGCGACCCGCGCGGCGTAGGCCCGGCAGTGACTACGCAGCGGACAGCTGGGGCAGGACGGCGCCGTGGCGGTGCAGACCAGGGCGCCCAGTTCCATCAGCGCCTGGTTCCAGGCCCAGCCACGGCCGGGAGGAACCAGGGCCGCGCCCCGAGCCAGCAACTCGCGGTCGTCCGGCGCCGGGCCAGCCTCGTCGGGGCCGTGCAGGGTGCGCCGCAGCACCCGGCGGATGTTCGTATCGAGGAAGGCCACGTCCTGCTCGAAGGCGAAGCAGGCCACGGCGCCGGCTGTGTAGGGGCCGACGCCCGGCAGCCGGCGTAGCGCAGCAAGCTCCTGCGGGAAGCGCCCACCATGCTCCTCCAGGACCGCTCGCGCGGCGCGCTGCAGATTGACGGCGCGCCGGTTGTAGCCAAGCCCGGCCCAGAGCCGGATCACCTCCGCGGTGGGCGCGGCGGCCAGCGCCTCGAGCGTGGGCAACGCAGCCAGGAAGGCGTGGTACTTCGGGATCACCCGCTCGACCTGGGTCTGCTGGAGCATGATCTCGGCGACCAGGATGCGGTACGGGTCGCGGGTGTGTCGCCAGGGCAGGTCGCGGGCAGCGCGCGCAAACCAGGCGAGGAGTAGTTCGTGCAGCGCCGTGGGCTCAGGCATAGGGGTGGAGCACGCGCTAATCCCCGGAGACCTTCACCCCGCTCTCGCGGCGGGCCTCGATCACATCACTGATGCGATTGAGCCGGTCAAGCAAACTGGAGAGCTGGCTCACACTCTGGAGCGAGAGCACCACGTGCAGCACCGCGCGACCGGCGCGGCGGGTCTGGCCCTGCTCGACCTTCTCGATATTGATCCCCGCGTCGGCGATCACTTTCGAGATGTCGCGCCAGAGGCCCACCCGGTCCCACGACTCGATCCGGATGGGCACCGGATAGCCCTTGGGTTGTTGGCCGCCCCAGACCACGTCGATCAGCCGGCTGCGGTCGCGCTCATTGACGATGGTGTGGCAGTCGGCACGGTGCACGGTGATGCCCCGCCCCCTGGTGACAAAGCCAACGATCGGCTCGCCGACCACCGGGTTGCAGCACTTGGCGAGCCGATTATAAACCGGGCCCACGCCGACCACCTGCACGCCAACCGGCTGGTTGCGCGCGGTGATGGGGGCGTGGGGCAGGTCGAGCGGCAGCGCACTCGCCTCCTGCTGCTGCTGTTGCTCCTCCTGCTCGGCCAGCGCCTTCTGGGCGACGGTGCGGGCGGTGATCTCGCCGGTCCCGATCTGGTGGAAGAGATCCTCTACCGAGCGCGCGTTCACCAGGTCGGCCAGGTGGTCGAAGCTAACGGTGAGACCGAGCCGTTTGAGCTCCTTCTCCAGCAGATCGCGACCGGCGGCCACATTCTCATCACGCTCGGCGCGACGGAAGTAACGCTTGATGTGGTTGCGGGCGCTCGGCGTCTTGACGAAGTTGAGCCAGTCGCGGCTGGGGCCCTTCGACTTGGCCGTCATAATGTCGACGATCTCGCCGTTCTGCAGCCGATAGTCGAGCGGCACAAGGCGCCCATTGACCTTGGCGCCGATACAGCGATGGCCCACCTCGGAGTGAATGTGGTAGGCGAAATCGACCGGGGTCGAGCCCTCGGGCAGGTCGATGATCTTGCCCTTCGGCGTGAAGACGTAGACCAGTTCCTCGAGTTCGGGCTTGAGGCTCTCGACAAACTCGCGGGCGTCGGTCAGCTCGTTGCGCCAGGAGATCAGCTCACGCAGCCACTTGATCTTGGCCTCATAGTTCTGGTCGCTCCGCTGGCCGAAGCCCTCCTTGTAGCGCCAGTGGGCGGCGATGCCGTGCTCGGCCACGGTATGCATATCCTCGGTGCGGATCTGCACCTCACAGTGGTGGCCGCCGGGGATGATCACCGTGGTGTGGAGCGACTGATAGCTGCTCTCCTTGGGCACCGCGATATAGTCGTCGAACTCGGAGAGCACCGGCGTCCACATACTGTGCACCAGGCCGAGCACGCGGTAGCAGGTGCCCTTGGCCCGGTCGGGGTCGCTCTCTTGCACGATCACGCGGATGGCGAGCTGGTCGTAGATCCGCTCCAGCGGCACGCCCTTGCGCTCCATCTTGCGCCAGATCGAGTAGATGTGTTTGGGCCGCCCGGTGACCTGGGCCTTGATGCCCTCCTTCTCGAGGGCCTCTTTCATCTTCTTGATCACGCGCTGCACGAGCCGCTCGCGGGCCTCTTTGCGCATCGAGAGCGCGGCCGAGATCTCCTGGTACCGCTCGGGGTACAGCGCTTTGAAGGCCAGGTCTTCCAACTCAGATTTGACCTGCCACATCCCCAGGCGATGGGCCAGCGGCGCGTAGATATCGAGCGTCTCGCGGGCCACCCGCGCCTGCTTGCTGGGCGGGGTAGCGCCGAGTGTGCGCATGTTGTGCAGGCGGTCGGCAAGCTTGATCAGGATGACGCGCGGATCATCGGCCGTGGCGATGAACATCTTGCGGTAGGAGCCGGCCTGCAATTCCTCCTTGGTCTTGTTCTCCAGGCCCGAAAGTTTCGTCACCCCATCGACGAGATGGGCGATTGTATCGGAGAAGAACTGCGCGATCACCTCGAGGCTGACCCCGCTATCCTCGACCACATCGTGCAGCAGGGCCGCGGCAAGCGACTCGGCGTCAAGCCGCAGGTCGAGCATAATCATCGCCACCGCGACCGGGTGGTCGATGTACGGCTCGCCACTCTGGCGGTACTGCCCACTGTGGGCGATCGTGGCCAGCGCATAGGCGCGGCGCACCAGTTCGCCATCGGCGTCAGGCAGATAGGACTGGAGGCGAGCGATCAGCGCCTCGACCGTGGGGCTGCTGTAGGCGTTGAGATATGCAGCGCGCACACTGTCGGCCGTGGCGTCGGGCTGATCCTTGCGCCGCAGGTGCTCCGCGATCGTCTCGATCACCGGGTGCTGGAGGATGGGGTGCAGCGCAACGATCGGCGCCTCGGCATCGGCGGCACGCTCCTGAACCGCGGGGCGCTGGGGCCCGCGCGTGAGCGTCCCGTTCTGCCGTTGATCCTCGGCGAGCTTGTCGCCGACGACCGCCGTGGCGCTATAGCTATCCATGGCCGCCCTTCCTCTTGCGCTCCAGGGGGAACGTCGCCGTCGTATCACGCAAGGCCAGGTCCGCTGATCACGAACGCGGCCGGCGTGTACCGCCAGACCGCGCCTGAAACCTCCCGCGATCGTCCGCGACCGCGACGTATACAGCGTAATTGTTCCTGTAGCATAACACCGCGATAACCCCTTGTCAAGGAATCGCGCCCAGGGCTTAGGCGCCGTCCGCCTCCGGCGGGGTTCTGGGGCGGCAACGCCGCCCCA
>DAOUBZ010000617.1:0-2049 GCA_034432515.1 Chloroflexaceae bacterium
CGCGGGGCCGGCACCGGCATCGCCGGCGGGGCCATCCCGCTCCGCGGCGGCCTGCTGCTCAGCACGGCGCGCATGGACCAGATCGAGGCCATCGAGCCACGCTCGCGGCGGGCCCTGGTCGGCGCCGGGGTGGTCAATGCCGAACTCAATGCGCGGCTGGCCCCGCTCGGCCTGCAGTTTGCCCCCGACCCCTCGTCACAGCGGGCCAGCACGATCGGCGGTAACCTGGCTACCAATGCCGGCGGCCCCCACTGTCTCAAGTATGGCGTCACCACCAACCACATCCTCGCCGTCGAGCTTGCCTGCGCCGATGGTAGCCTGCTCTGGACCAGCGACGGCGTGCCCGAGGCCGCCGGCTACGACCTCACCGGCCTCGTGGTGGGCAGTGAGGGCACCTTCGGCGTCGTCACTCGGGCAATGGTGCGGCTCACGCCGCTCCCGGAGGAGAACCGCGTGGTGCTGGCCCTCTTCCCGAGCGTGGTCGCCGCCTCAGCCGCGGTGAGCTCGATCATCGCCGCGGGCTCGCTGCCCACCTCGCTGGAGGTGATGGACCACAACGGGCTGCGCGCGGTCAATGGCGCCTATGGCCTCGGTCTGCCCGAGGCGGCGGGCACCACCCTGCTGATCATCGAGGTCGATGGCGTCGCCGATGGGCTGGACGCGCTGCTCGCCGAAATCCTGGAGCTCTGCCGCGCCCAGGGCGCCTTCGAGCTGCGCCCCGCCCGCACCCCCGCCGAGCAGGCCCGTGTCTGGACCGCGCGCAAGGCGGTGGCCGGCGCGATCGGCCGCCTGGCGCCGGCCTACCTGCTGGTCGATACGGTCGTGCCGCGCACGCGCCTGCCGCTGATGATGGAACAGGTGGAACGGCTCAGCCACGAACTGCAGATGGAGGTTTGCAACGTCTTCCACGCCGGCGATGGCAACCTGCACCCGCTGGTGCTCTACGACCCGCGTGATGCCGATCAGCGCGCGCGGGCCCACGCCCTCGCCAGTGCCGTGCTCAAGCTCAGTATCGAGCAGGGTGGGGTGATCAGCGGCGAGCACGGCATCGGCCTTGAAAAGCAGGAGTACCTGCCGCTGCTCTTCAATCGCGAGGAGTTGCAGCTGCAGGCCGCGGTCTACCACTGCTTCAACCCCGATGATCGCTTCAACCCCGGCAAGATCTTCCCGACAGCCCTGCAACCGCGGGAACTGGCCCGCGAGCGCCGTGAGCGCCTGCAGCGGACCGCGCCGGCCTCCCCGGGCCAGCTCGATGCGGCGGCATTGGCCGACCTGGTGGGCGCCGACGATCTCCTGGTGGACGAGGCCGGGCCGTGCGTCGTCCCCGGCAGCATCGAGGCGTTGTCCCGCGTCGTGGCGCGCTGCCACACCACCGGGGTGAGCATGGTGCCGCTGGGGCAGCCCGGCCCCCACGACGCGCCCGCGCCGGTGGGGCTACGCATCGCCACCCGCCGCCTGGCTCGCGTGCGCAACTACGAGCCCGATGACCTGACGATCGGCGTTGAGGCGGGGATGACGCTCGCGGAGTTGCAGGCCGTGCTTGCGGCCCACGGCCAGATGCTGCCGCTCGACATTCACGCCCCGGAGGCGGCCACACTCGGCGCGCTGGTGGCCAGCGCCGCAGACGGGCCGCGCCGCCTCGGCTACGGCACCCTGCGCGACTGGCTGCTGGGCCTCACGGTGGTTGAGGCTGACGGCACCGTGGTGCAGCTGGGCGCCCAGGTGGTGAAGAACGTCAGCGGCTACGACCTGGTAAAACTCTTTGTGGGCAGCCACGGCACGCTGGGCGTGATCGCTGCGCTGAGCCTGCGTGTCTTTCCGCAGCCACGGGCTGCAGCGACGCTCGTCGCCGGCTTTGCGGGCCGGGTGGCGGCTATGGCCTGCCTGGATACCCTGGCGGCCTCGCGGCTGCAGCCCACGGCTGCCGAACTGGTGCAGGGCCTGCCCGCTGTGCCCGGCGTCACGGTGCCACCTGGCGGGGCGCTGCTGGCCCTGCGCGCCGAGGGCCACCCGGCCGCCGTCGCGCGCCATATGGCCGACCTGCGGGCC
>DAOUBZ010000618.1:0-9850 GCA_034432515.1 Chloroflexaceae bacterium
AAACCAACAAGCAAAACACGGGGTTTCGGGGCTTGCTGCTAGACAGGAAGTGGCGTATATTTTAATTGATCAATATTGGACTTAGCAGCTACGAGGCCCCGTCGGGGGGGCAAGGAGCCAGCGGTGGCGCAACGGCGCGTGGTGCTGATCACGCTCGGGGTGATGATGAGCCTGTTTCTGGCGAGCATGGAGAGTACGGTCATCGCCACGGCCATGCCCACCATTGTCGCCGAGCTTGGCGGGTTGGAGCGCTACAGCTGGGTCTTTGCGATCTACATGCTGACCTCGACCACGGTTGGCCCGATCTTCGGCAAGCTCTCCGATCTCTACGGGCGCCGTCCGGTCTATATGGTCGCCATCGGCCTGTTCCTGGTCGGCTCGCTGCTCTGTGGGCTGGCCTTGAGCATGTCGCAGCTGATCGCGGCGCGGGCGGTGCAGGGCCTGGGGGCGGGTGGGCTGCTACCGCTGGCTTTTATCATCGTTGGCGATATCTTCTCCCTGGAGCAGCGCACCAGGGTGCAGGGGCTTTTTTCAGGAGTCTGGGGTGTGAGTTCGGTGGCCGGGCCGCTGATCGGTGGCTTCCTGGTCGACCAGGTCTCGTGGCACTGGGTCTTTCTGATCAACATTCCGGCGGGGTTGTTGGCCGGCGCACTGGTCTGGGTGGCGTGGCGCGGCCAGGACGTTCCGCAGGGTGCGCGGCCAGCGGTCGACTATGCGGGAGCCGCACTGCTCAGCGTGGGCGTGGTTGCGCTGCTGCTGGGCCTGCAGAACCTGCGCGCACCGGGTGGCCTGGCCCTGGTGGGCTTCGCCGTGGCGACGCTGGCCACCTTGATCTGGGTTGAGCTGCGGGCGGCGTCGCCCATCCTGCCAGTGCGGCTGTTCCGCTGGCGGATGTTCGCCGTGGCCTGCGCCCATGGCGTGCTGGCTGGCTGGGTGCTCTTCGGCGGCATGTCGTACGTGCCGCTCTTCGTGCAGGGGGTGCTGGGCAAGAGCGCCACCGAGGCCGGCTCGACGCTCACCCCGATGCTGCTGAGCTGGGTGGTGACCAGCATTATCGCCAGCCGCCTGCTGCTGCGGGTGAGTTTCCGCAGCCTGGCGATTGCCGGCATGAGCGCCTTCGTGATCGGCGCGGCGCTAATGGCGCGCGTGCGCCCCACGATGAGCCAGGCCGAGCTGATGTTCGCCCTGGCGCTGATGGGCGGCGGCATGGGTTGCTCGATTCCCGCCTTCCTGATCGCAGTACAGAGCAGCGTGCAGAAGGCGGACCTGGGGGCGGCCACGGCGACCCTGCAGTTCTCGCGGACAATCGGCGGCACCTTCGGCGTGGCGCTGCTGGGCGCGCTGCTCGGGGCACGACTGGTGGCCGCGCTGGTGGCGGTCGGGCTCGACCCGGCAGCGGTGCCGCTGGACACGCTGCTCAGCGAGCGCGCAACGGGCGCCCCGTCGCTCGGCGCGCAGGCGCGGGCGGCACTGGCTACGGCAATGGCCGCTATGTTCCGCACTACCCTGGTGGTAGCAGTGCTGGCCTGGGGCGTGACCTTCCTGGCGCCCCGCACCAGCCCCGCCCAGCTTAGCGCAGGACCCGAGACCCCGGACGACGCGGTCGCCGCCCGGTAGGGTGCGCCTTGTGCCGTCCCTGGCGATCGGGTACAATGCGCCGCGTAGGGACGCAGCAGATCGGGTCGGCACAGGGTGGGCTTCCGGTGAGCGCAACGATCGAAGCCGTGCGCGGAATGCGTGATGTGCTGCCTGCCGAGCAGCGGCAGGCGGCGCTCGTCCGTGGCACCCTTGAGGCCACCTTTGCTGCCCACGACTATACACCGATCGACCTGCCGATCATCGAGGCGCGCGATCTCTACCTGCGCAAGCTCGGCGAAGAACTGGCGGGCAAGGTCTACGAGTTCAGCTTTGCGGGGCGCGAGCTGGCACTGCGCCCCGAATGGACGGCCTCGGTGCTGCGGGCCTACGTGGCCCACCTGCAGGATCAGCCGCTGCCCCTGCGCCTGAGCTACAGCGGGCCGGTCTTCCGCTACGAGCGTCCCCAGCGCCATACCTACCGCCAGTTCACCCAGGTCGGGGTCGAACTAGTGGGCGGACCGTCGCCCCGCGCGGATGCCGAGGTGCTGGCCCTCGCCTGCAGCGGGCTTGACGCAGCCGGGGTGACAGGCTACCAGGTACTGCTGGGCCATGTCGGGCTGGTCCGCGAGTTGCTGGGGCAACTGGGGCTCACCGACCGGACGCAGGGCGCCCTGGTCTGGAGCATGGAGAAGATGCGGGAGGCGGGCGTGGCGGCCGTGCGCGAGCAACTGCGCGAGCAGGCCGGCGAGCCGCCGCTTGGGCTTGAACTGCCCCCGGGCATGGACGAGGAGCAGGCCCGGGCCTGGCTGCTGCGTACCTTGCAGGCGATGCAGATCGAGCTGAGCTCCGGCTCCCGCTCACTGGAGCAGGTGGTGGCCCGGCTGCTGCGCAAGCTGCGCCGCCACGACGAGCAGCCGGCGATCGAACGGGCGCTCGACTTGTTGGGGCGGCTGGCGACGATCCACGGTCCGGCCCCGCAGGCCCTGCCTGCCGTCGCTAGCCTGCTGGCCGAAGCGGGGTTGCGGGCCGATGCCTACAACGAACTGCGCGCCATTCTCGATCTGGCGGCGGACCACGGGCTCGCGCCCGCGCGGATCGCGCTCGACTTCGGCCTTGGTCGCGGCCTGCACTACTACACCGGGCTGATCTTTGAGATCGCCGACCGCGCCGGGCTGCAGCTCTGTGGCGGGGGACGCTATGACGACCTGGTGAGCGCGCTCGGCGGGCGGCAGGCCGTACCGGCCGTCGGCTTCGCCTACGGGCTGGAGCGGGTGGTTGCCGCGGCGGCACCCGCGCCGCCACCAGCGCGCCGGGTGGCGCTGGTCGCGCCCGTTGCCGACGAGGACTACGCCTACGCCCAGGAGGTGGCCCGGCGGCTGCGGACCAGTGGCCTCGCAGCCAGCGTCGATGTGCGCGGGCGGAGCCTGGCCAAGAACCTGAGCGATGCCGCGCGACGCGGGGTGGACTTCGTGGCGATCGTGGGCCGGGAGGAACGCGACAGCCGGACCTTCGTCTGGCGCGACCTGAGCCGGCGGGATGAACAGCGGATCAGCATCGACGAGTTTACGCTATGAGCACCACCGCAGCCTGGGGCCGTTACGCTGAACTGCGCCCCGCCGCCCTGGAGGCGATCCGCACCGTCATGCCCGTGGCCTACCTGCCCTGGGGCGGGCTCACCTGGCACGGGCCCCACCTGCCGCTTGGCCTTGACACGATCGTCGCCGAGGCCACCGCCGAGCGGGCGATCCGGCGCACGGGAGGCGTGCTGCTCCCGCCGCTCACCTGGCCCCTGGCGACGCCGCGCCACCGCGACTCGCTTGGCCTTAGCGCGGCAACACTGCGCGCCCTGCTCACCGACAGTCTGGCGGCCCTGGCGCAGGGCGGCTGGCGGGTGGCCGTGCTGATCAGCGGGCACTACTCGCCCGGCCACGAGTTGCTGCTGATCGAGGCTGCCGAGGCGGCGATCAGCCGGCATGGCCTGCTCACGCTTGCCATTCCGCCCCTGGCCCTGGTCGACGAGGAGATGCTCGACCACGCCGCGCTCTGGGAGAGTTCGGTGCTGCTCGCACTGCGTCCCGACCTGGCTGACCTGAACGCGCTTGGCGCCGGGCCGCTCGATCCGAGCATGAGCGCCGTAGTCGGCCGCGACCCGCGCGATACCGCCTCGCCCTCGCTCGGGCTCAGCGTGCTCACCATTGCGATCGAACGCATCTGCAGCGCCGTTGAGGCGTTGCTGGCCACCGGCGACCCGGCCCCGCTGCAGACGCTGTACGAGCGACGCCGCGAACGCTACCGGAGCTTCGTGGCCCGCTACGGCGCCGATCCCGAGGCCGCCACCGCCGCCTGGTGGCAGGAATTGACCGGTGGAACCTCGCGCTAAGCCTATGCTCCGTTTTGCCATCCCCTCGAAGGGTTCCGGCTACGATGGCACCCAGGCGCTGTTGGAGAGTTGCGGGCTGCGCATCGTGCGCGCCAACCCGCGCCAGTACACCGCCAGCCTGCGTGGCCTGCCCGCTACCGAAGTGCTGCTCCACCGCCCGGCCGACATCGTTGAGAAAGTCGCCGAGGGCTCGATCGATATCGGCATCACCGGCTACGACCTGGTGGCCGAACAGCGGAGTGACGACACAGACCTGCTCGTGCTATTCGACGATCTCGGCTTCTGGCGGGTCGAGTTGGTCTTCGCCGTACCCCAGGGCTGGGTCGATGTGAGCAACTGGGAGGATCTGGCCGACCTGGCGATGGAACTGCGCGCCCAGGGGCGCCGGCTGCGCATCGCCACCAAATACCCCGAGACGGTGCGCCGCTTCTGCTACCGCCAGGGTATGAACGCCTTTGAGCTCATCGACTCGCAGGGGGCGACCGAGGCGGCCCCGAGCCTGGGCTACGCCGACATCATCGCCGATATCACCGAGACCGGCACCGCCATCCGCGACAACAAACTGAAGATCGTTGGCGGGCCGATCCTGCGCTCGCAGGCGGTGCTGGTGGGCAGCCGGCGCACCCTGCGCGGCGATGAGCACAAACTGGCGCTGGTGCGCCAGTTGCTCGAACTGGTCGAGGCCCGTCGCCGCGGCCGGCTCTTCTACTCGCTGACCGCCAACGTCGCCGGCGAGTCGGTCGAACTGGTTGGGCGCCGGGTGACCGCGCGTGTCGAACTGGCCGGGCTCCAGGGGCCGACGATCGCGCCGGTCTGGAGCAAGTATGCCAGCACGGGCAGCACCCCCCAGTGGTACGCCGTGAACGTTGTGGTGCCCCAGGAAGAGTTGCTGCCCGCCGTCGATCACCTGCGCGCGATCGGGGCAGTGAGCATCAGCACCGTGCAGGTGCAGCACGTCTTCAAGGCTGAGAGCGAGGCGTATGCGCGGCTGCTGGCCGCGCTGGCGGGGCGTGAGCCGTAGGCTACCCGGAGGAACCTCTATGTCCGATGCGTATGCGGCCGCCGGCGTGAACATCGCCGCGGCAACGCAGGCCAAGGAGTTGATGGCCGCCGCGGTGCGCTCGACCCACGGGCCGGCGGTGCTGGCGGGCATGGGCGCCTTCGGGGGCTGCTTTGACCTGGAGCTGGCCGCACCGGGCACGCGCCCGATCCTCGTTGCGTCGACCGATGGCGTGGGAACGAAGACGCTGGTCGCCGCCGCCCTCGGGCGCTACGATACGGTCGGCCAGGACCTGGTCAACCACTGTGTGAACGACATTCTGGTGCAGGGCGCGCGCCCGCTCTTCTTCCTCGACTATGTGGCGGCCGCGAAGCTGGAGGTAGCCCAGGTGACGGCGATCGTCAGCGGGGTAGCAACGGCCTGCCGCGCGGTGGGCTGCGCGCTGCTCGGCGGCGAAACCGCCGAGATGCCCGACGTCTATGCACCGGGGGCCTTCGATCTGGCCGGCACGATCGTCGGCGTGGTGGCGCGTGAGCATCTGCTGCCCCGCCCGGACGTGACGCCGGGTGACGTGGTGCTGGCGCTACCCTCAAGCGGGCTGCACACCAATGGCTACTCGCTGGCCCGTGCGATCGTTGCTCCCGCGGGTTATGCCGCGCGCCCGGCGATCCTCGGCGGGGCCAGCCTGGGCGAGGCGCTGCTGGCCGTGCATCGCTGCTACCTGGCCGAGGTCGAGGCGCTACGCGCTGCCGTGCCGCTCAAGGCGCTGGCCCACATCACCGGGGGCGGCATCTTCGACAATCTGCCGCGCGCCCTGCCGGCGGGCCTCGGCGCGACGATCGAACGGGGCAGCTGGCCCATCCCGCCGATCTGCAGCTACCTCGTAGAGGAGGGTCGCCTCGGCGAGCACGAAGCCTTCCACGCCCTGAACATGGGGCTGGGCATGCTCGCCGTCGTGCCCGCCGACGCGGCGGCGGCGGCCCTGGCGGCGGTGCCCGCGGCCTGTCGTGTCGGGACGATCAGCGGCGAGCCGGGCGTGCGGCTGGTATGATCCACGTTGGAAGGAGGCTGCCATGCAGCTCGGACCGAAACTCACCGAGGGCAAGACCAAGATCATCTACGCCCATCCCGACGACCACGACCTGATCATTATGCGCCACAAAGACGGGATCACTGCCGGTGACGGCGCCCGGCGCAATGAGATCCCGGGCAAGGGAGCCCTCGCCGGGCGCACCACCGCCAACGTGTTCACGCTGCTGAACCGGGCCGGCATTGCCACCCACTTCGTAAGCGCGCCGGAGCCTGAGCTCACGGTCGCGCGCCGCTGTGCGATGCTGCCGCTCGAAGTGGTGATGCGCCGCCTTGCCACCGGCTCCTACGTGCGCCGCCACCCCGAGGTGGCCGAAGGCACGCGCTTCGACCCGCCCCTGGTGGAGTTCTTCCTCAAGGACGATATCGCCCACGACCCGCAGATCAGCGAGCACGAGATCGCCGCCCGCAGCCTCGCGACCCCCGCCGAGGTGCAGCAGATGATCACGATCGGCCGCCAGGTCTTTGCCACGCTCGAGGCGGCCTGGGCGGCCCAGGACGTTACGCTGGTGGACCTCAAGATCGAGTTCGGGCGGGCCCACGGCGCCTTGCTGGTCGCCGACGTGATCGACAACGACTCCTGGCGCATCTGGCCGGGCGGCGAGAAGGGGCGCATGCTCGACAAGCAGGTCTATCGCAACGCGGCCACGGTCGATGCGGCGGTGCTCGCCGACGTGCGGGCCCGCTACGAGCAGGTGGCCGCGCTGACCGACGCATTCGCCGCCACGGCGTAGCGTCGCTGGAGCGCCGCTAGCGTATGCTCGCGGCCCGCCGTCACGTGCCCTTCGCCACGGCCTGCGGCCTACTCAGGGTGCTTGACGTCGCGTTGTACCGCTACGCCGGACGAGGGTCACCACCGTCTCGATGTGGGGCGTCTGGGGGAAGAGGTCGATCGGCTGGACGCGCGCGAGGCGATAGCCACTGGCCAGCAGCGGCCCGAGGTCGCGGCCAAGAATGCCGGGGTGGCAGGAGATGTAGACGATGCGCGGCGCCGCGAGGCGGGCCAGTTCCTCCAGGACGGCGGGATGGCACCCGCGGCGCGGCGGGTCGAGCAGGATGCCGTCGAAGGGACCGGCGAGGCCGGGCAATGCGCGCTCCACCGCGCTCCGCACGAAGTGGGCGCGCCCGATCTGGTTGAGCGCGGCACTGTGCTCACCGTCGGCCACCGCCGTGCTGTGCTCCTCCACCGCGATCAACTCGGCGCCCGCCGCGGCCAGGGGCAGGGCGAAGGTGCCGACCCCGGCGTAGAGGTCGAGCAGACGTGTGCCGGGCTGCGGGGCCAGCGCCTCGTGTGCCAGTTCGACCATCCGTTCAGCCTGCGGCAAATTGACCTGGAAGAAGCTCTCGGGGCTCAACGCGAAGACGATCCCGCACAGTTCGTCAAACAGCTGGGTAACGCCGGAGACCGCGCCGTGCCAATCGCGGCCCGTCACCAGCACGCCTGCCAGGGCGGGCACGCGCGCGCGCCAGGCCTCGGCGAGCAGCACCAGGTCGAGCGCGCTCGCCGCAGGCGTTGGGTGGAGCACGGCAAGCGCGTAGCCAAAGGCCACACTGGCGCGCAGCGTCACGCTGGTGAGCAGATCGGGAACGAGGACCCGGCGCAGGCCGGCCAGGGCCTGGTTGAGCACCGGGAGCAGCAGCGGATCCTCGGGCAGGTCGATCACGGTGCGGCTGCCGCTGGCATAGTAGCCGATGTGCTGGCCGTCCACGTGCAGGTGGGCGCTGTTGCGATAGCCCCAGGGGTGCGGCGCAGCGATGATCGGGGCCAGGGGCGGCTCGTGGACGCCGGCGAGCTTGGCCAGTTGCTCGCGGACGATCGTCTCCTTGAGGCGGAGTTGCGCCGGGTAGGCGATATGCTGCCAGGGGGCGTGATCGCCGTCAGCCAGGCGGGGGGCCACGCGCTCGGCTGACGGCTCGAGCACCGCGTCGACCCGGCCACGGGCGTAGCCGGGGCGGCGCTCGAAGAGGCGCACGCGCACACGCTCGCCCGGCAGACCGCCGCGGGCAAAAACCACCAGGCCCTCGTGGCGGCCAACGCCATCGCCGCCCTGGGCAACCGAGTCGACGACCAGTTCGAGGGTTTCGTCGCTAGCCATAGGGTATGTGTGCTCCTGGTGGGCCGAAGTAGCGGTGGCTAGCGAACCTCGAAGACCTCTTTCTCAACCAGTTCGATCTGGACCGGGTACTTGCCAATGAAGCAGCCCTTACAGAACTCGTTGGGGGCGCGGCGGGTGGAGCGGATGAGGCCCTCTAGGCTCAGATAGGCCAGGCTATCGGCGCCGAGGTGAGCGCAGATCTCGGGGATGCTCATGCGATGGGCGATCAACTCCGGGTAGGTGGCCATATCGACGCCAAGGAAGCAGGGGTGGCGGATCGGCGGCGAGGAGACGCGCACGTGCACCTCGCTGGCGCCGGCCTCGCGGAGGAGGCGCACAATCGGCCCGCTGGTATTGCCACGGACGATACTGTCGTCAACCAGGACGACCCGTTTGCCGGCCAGATTATCGGCCAGAGCGTTGAACTTCAGGTTGATGCCCACCTTGCGCAGGTGATCGTCGGGCTGGATGAAGGTGCGGCCAATATAGCGGTTCTTGATCAGGCCCTCGGAGTAGGGAATACCCGAGGCCTGGGCATAGCCGATTGCGGCGGGCGTTGCGCTATCGGGCACGGCGATGACCACATCGGCGGCGGCGGGCGCCTCGCGGGCCAGTTCGCGGCCCTGGGCGACACGCATAGCGTGGAGCGCCGTGCCGTGGAGCTTGCTGTCGGGGCGAGCGAAATAGATGTACTCGAACAGGCACTCGGCGCGGCTGGGGGCCGGCATAAGCGCCACCGTCCGGGGACCATCCTCATTGATGGCCAGGATCTCGCCCGGCTCGATCTCGCGCACGAACTCAGCGCCGATCGGGCCGAACGCGCAACTCTCCGAGGCCACCACCCAGCCCGTATCGCCCAGCCGCCCGAGACAGAGCGGGTGCAGCCCGAGCGGATCGCGGACGGCATAGAGCGTCTCCCGGGTGAGGACCGTCAGGCAGTACGCGCCCTGGGCGCGCACCATAAACACCCGCAGCTTCTCGTCCCAGGTGTGGCCCTCGCCGCCGGCGAGCATCTGGGTGATCACCTCGGAGTCGCTGGTGCCGGTGAGGCCGACGCCGCGGGTGAGCAGCTCGCGGCGCAGCGCGGCGGCGTTGGTGAGGTTGCCATTGTGGCCGACCGCCAGTGGCCCGAGGACGCTCTCGACCACGAAGGGCTGGGCGTTCTCCAGGCGCGAGGAGCCGGTGGTGGAGTAGCGGGTATGGCCAATCGCCAGGTGGCCGGTGAGCGGGCGCAGCTTCTCCTCGTCGAAGACCTGGGCGACGAGGCCCATCTGCTTGTAGTGGCGGATGGCGCGGCCATTGGACACGGCGATGCCCGCACTCTCCTGGCCGCGATGCTGCAAGGCGTAGAGGCCGAAAAAGGTCAGCCGTGCGACATCAGCGTCGCGAACGAAGATCCCGAAGACCCCGCACTCGTGGCCGGGTTTGTCGTCGTGATGAGCGGAATCACCTGCTGCGAGGTCGATCAGCGCAGAGCGTACCATAAGCTCCGAGTTCCTCCACGGGCGGAGCGCGCCCGTTGGCGCGAGTAAGGGGCTCGCCCGGCGACGGAGAGCGCGTGATGTAGCCCCGGGGAGCGGAACGGTTGGTTGATGTATTAAAAGTATAGCATAGCAAAAGGCCCGGACGGTCAGATGCGATGCAGGGCTGGTGCGAATCGCTGGGGCAAGCCCCAGACCCCAGTTTTTTGGGTGGGTTTGGCGGCGC
>DAOUBZ010000619.1:0-4060 GCA_034432515.1 Chloroflexaceae bacterium
CGCGCGACAGTACGGCCTATCACAGCGCCTACATTCAGAAGAAGGGCAAGAAATAGGAGCGGAGCATGCATCTCTATTCGTGTCGGCTGACCCTTCACGAGCCGCTCTTCTATGCTACCCGTGAACTGGGGCGCCTCTACGAGACCGGGCGTTATCTGCACAACTATGCCCTCACCTATGCCTTTGGCCTGGCTGTCTCGCCCTGGTTTCACCGCGAGCAGGTGCCACATTACGCGGAGGATTTGCTGCCGCTGCGTGATCGTATCTACGTCACTCCAGCCGCTCCCGAGCGGGTTGGTTTTCAGCTTGCTACCTTCAAGTATGGCGAGGAAATCCTCCATGTCGAGATGCAACAGGCTGAGCGCAATACGCCTTCGTTTGGCCGTGCCAAAGAGCTCGCCGCCGAGTCGAGCTTCAGTTGCTACGTGCTCAGCGCGGCGCCGCTCTCGCTGCCGCGCTGGGTGCGTCTTGGCAAGTGGCATAGCAAGGCGCTTGTCGAGGTGGCGGAGTTGGAAGTCGTTGAGCGAAACGGCGACTACAGCGCCGCCTGTCCGCTCAACCCGCTCGATGTCCCGCCCGGCGTGATGCGCGCCTTCGACATTATCTCGATGCCGCCGGCAAGCCTGGTCACAAATGCTCGCTGTGGCGGGCGGCATTACGCTCTGCCCGGTGGCCAGGGTCTGCCCATTGGTATGGCTTACACGTTTCCAGGCTGATGAGGAGTTGCCGCGATGACCGACTTCCCCGACCTCTATGCCTTCGTCGTCCGGCTGCACGCAATAGGCGGCGAACCATCGCCGCGTCCCCATGGCCACGGCGTCCAGGCGCTCTTCCTCGACCTGGTGCGCCAGGTGGCCCCTGCCATCGCCGAGCAACTGCACGCCGATGCCCCGAGCAAGCCCTACACCGTCGCCGTGCTGCCCCAGCGCAGCCGCGCCCTGGTGGAGTTGCGCATCTCGCTGCTGCGCGCCGACCTGTTCCAGCCCTTTGTGCAGGCGATGCTGCAGCAGATGCCGGGCGAGGCGCCGCTCCGCCTTGGCCAGGCGCGCCTGCGCCTCGGCGATGTGATCGGCACGCCGGCGCCGCAGGGCCATCCCTGGGCCGGCTACAGCTCGTTCGCCGATCTGCACAGCAATGCCGAGCCGGTCCACACGGTGGCGCTGGAGTTTGCCGCCGCCACGGCAATCGGCCAGGGCGCGCGCCCCGATGGCAAGCAGCGGCTCGCCCTGCTGCCCGACCCGGCCCTGATCTTCCCCAGCCTCGCGAAACGCTGGAACGAACTGGCGCCAGCCCGGCTGCGCCTTGACCCGGAGGCGGTGCGGGTCGCCGCGGCAGATACGCTGGTCACACGCTACCGTGCCGAGTCGACGGAGATCAACCTTGGTAAAGGACCACAGAAGGGCTTCGTTGGTATCGTTGCGTACGAACTGCCGACCGACGAGACAGAGGCCCGCCTGCTGGCTCTGCTCGCCGATGCCGCGCTGTATCTTGGCGTCGGGATGAAGACGGCGCGTGGCATGGGCCTCTGCCGTCGGCTCTCAGAGCGCGAGGTGCGGTCGTGAGCACGCAGATCGGTCCGCCTGAATACATTCCCCTGGCCATGCTCAACGCGCTGGCCTACTGCCCGCGTCGCTTTGGCTATGAGTTCATCCAGTCAGAGATGCTGCTCAACGCGCACGTGGTTGAGGGCCAGTTCCGTCATCAGGGGGTTGACCTGGGGGGGACTGCCTGGCTCGCCGAGGCCGTTCAGGAGCGGCGGGTGTACATCTGGAGTGAGCGGCTCCGTCTTGCCGGCTTCTGCGATCTGGTTGAGACCCGTGGTGGCGCAAGCTACCCCGTGGAGTATAAGAAAGGGCGGCCCGGCCGCTGGAAGAATGATCGGATACAACTCTGCGCCCAGGCCCTGTGCCTTGAAGAGCGCACTGGCGGACAGATCGAGCGTGGCTTCATCTTCTACTTCACCGTGCGCCGGCGCGAAGAGGTGCTGTTCACGCCCGAGCTGCGCGCAGAGGTAGAGCGGCTAGCGGCAGAGGCCCAACGCCTGGTTGCCGCCGGCGAGCTGCCAGCGCCGATCGACAACCCGGCCAAATGTCGCGACTGCTCGCTCGAGCCCCTCTGTCTACCCGACGAAGTGCGTCGACTGGCGGCAGTTGCCGGCTGGGAGGGAGAGGCGGGATGATCGAAATACTTGGCGGAGGAGTAGAGATCCATATGGCAACCCTGTATCTCACCGAGCAGTACACCAACGTACGGCTCGAGGGCGAGACGCTGCGCATTCAACCCTCGGGCGGGCGCGGAGGCGATGTGGTGCGCGTGCCGCTGAACAAGGTCGAACAGGTGATGGTGCTGGGCGAGATAACGCTGACCACATCGGCGCTGCACGCGCTCATGGAGCGACGCATCCCGGTGCACTATCTCACGGCGTGGGGCCGTTCACGAGGGGCGCTTGTGGCCGATTGGGGCAAACACAGTGGTGTGCGTCTGGCGCAATACGCCCTCTGCCGTGATCCAGCCCGCAGCTTTGCGGTTGCGCGCGAGTGCGTTGCCGGCAAGTTGTTGAACATGCGCACCCTGCTATTACGGTATGCCCGGGGGCGCGATGACGATCTGGCGCTTCAGGAAGCGGCGCAGACGATCAAGCGCTGTCTGCGGGAACTCGCGCGCTTAGCGCCGCCCGTTGATACGAGTGACCGCATGCACGGCCTGGGGCCCTTGCTTGGGCTAGAGGGCAGCGGAAGCGCAGCCTACTACAGCGTTCTCGGCGGGCTCTTGAAGGGTGAGTGGCACTTTGTCGGACGGGTCAAACGTCCACCGACCGACCCGGTCAATGCCGTGCTCTCGTTCGGCTACACCCTGCTCACCAATCAGGTCGTCTCGCTGATCCATGCCATCGGGCTGGATCCAGGCCTCGGCGTCCTGCACCAGCCAGGCTTTGGCAAGCCGGCGCTGGCGCTGGACCTGGTCGAGATGTTTCGGCCGATCATCGTTGACTCGGTGGTCATGACGATGATCAACACTGGCCAGCTCACGCCAGGAGACTTCGCTGAAGAGCTAGGCGCCTACCGGCTACGGGACAACGCGCGAAGGAGCTTCATCGAAAAGCTCGAGGCGCGGCTGAACGAACAGGTGCAGCATCCCCTCTTCGGCTATCGGGTGAGTTACCGGCGTTGCATCGAATTGCAGGGCCGACTCTTTGCCAAATACGCACAGGGCGAGATAGCGCGCTACGTGCCATTCACCGTCCGCTGAGGAGGCGTTGTGGGAACCTCAGAGACAACGACGCTCTACATTGTAGCCTACGACATCCCCGACGACCGGCGGCGAACGCGAATCCACAAGACGCTCAGCGGATACGGCGCCTGGACGCAGTACTCACTGTTTGAGTGCTGGTTAACACGGCGGCAGTTACTCGAGCTGCGGGCAAAGCTTGCGCCACATCTGCAGGAAGAGCGGGACAGTATACGCTTCTACCCGCTCTGCGGCTCGTGTCAGGTGAACGTCTTGACGATTGGCGGTCGTAAGCCACACGATCCAGTAACCATGATCTTCTGAGGTATCGACGATCGAGCAGCGAAGCTCAGGGTACGATCCCGGGAGGTGCTCGCATGCAGCGTTTCCCTATTCCAAAGCCAGATGGAGCGTGGTATACTCGGGGGCAAGCCGCTGCACACGGTGCAGATGCCGGTTCACCGACGAGGTGCTCGAACCAGGGCTCACCAGGCGCATCCTGATGCGGCCACGAGCGACTGAGTTCGAAGGGCCATTGATCCGCAAGGCGGATTGAAACCCGTCACCATTCTGCAAGACCTGACCCTCGGGGCGAGTTCGAAGGGCCATTGATCCGCAAGGCGGATTGAAACTTTGACTTTTCGTGCCGGCCAAATAGGACGCCCCAGGTTCGAAGGGCCATTGATCCGCAAGGCGGATTGAAACGACCTGAACGGGCAGATGGACAGCCAGTACGTGCAAGAGTTCGAAGGGCCATTGATCCGCAAGGCGGATTGAAACTCTAATGCCTTTGTCGATACCTGTTCGCACCTCCACCGCGTTCGAAGGGCCA
>DAOUBZ010000620.1:0-2526 GCA_034432515.1 Chloroflexaceae bacterium
GGGGAGGTCGCATAGTGGCCTAGTGCGGCGGTTTGCTAAACCGCTAGGGGGGCAACCCCCTCGAGGGTTCGAATCCCTCCCTCCCCGCCAACAAGATCGCAGAGCCAGTCAAGCGGCCTCCTCACCAGTATAGTGAGGGGGCTGTTTTGTTACTGGTACGTGCGTCTGGCAGGACAAAGGCCAGGGGCCGCGGCAGACAGCCCTGCTGCGCAGGGCGCGCCGGTGAATACTCACACACCTACCTGGCGTCGAATACCCCGTCCCTGGAGCGGAAGTGAGTCGAGCTCGATGCCATCGGCGCGCCGAATGAGCTTGAGCTCGAGGGCCTGTGCATCTACCGCCGTGATCATCTCCTCTGACCGTCGCTTCCTTTGAACCGGCGCGCTACGCGGTGACCAACGCGCAGTACAAGCTGTTTGTTGTGCATCAGCCGGTGCAGGTCGATGGCCAGACCCTGGTGCGCCGCCAGTTTCTGGGTGGCCGCCGCGCTGAGCCCGGCGCACGCAAAGATGGCGTGAGTCACCGTCCAGCCCTGGCCGCCCAGCGGTAACTCTGTGAGGACCAGGGGCATGCTCGTGCCGAGCAGTGCGCGCACCACCGTGCGGCTGACAGCGTCGTCGCCCCACTTGCCCGCACCGAGCAGGATCTGCCGGGTCTGCCACAGGCGACATGACCGAAATCACGGTGCGCCCTCGGCTGCCGTCGGGGCTGGGGTGCCAGGCTGCTGCCAGGCAAGATCTGGTGCGTCTGGCACCGGCAGGCGCCCGCTGAGCACCAGCGCGCCGACAACGAGCAGCGGCAGGATCCAGCCAGTCACGCCGGTGACCCCGACCAGGGCCGGGGCGACGGGCGTATCGGCCTGCGCCAGCAGCACCACGATGCCCGCACTGCCGTTCAGGGCGCCATGGGCGATCACCGCCGGCCACACGCTGCCCGTTGCCAGCCGGGTCCAGCCGAAGAGCAGCCCCCAGACCACACACATCGCGGTCATCAGCAGCCAGCCGCTGGCCGGGTGGCTCGGATAGTTGTAGCCCAGCAGGATCACGGGCGCGTGCCAGAGGCCCCAGATGATCCCGCTGAGGATCAGTGCCGGCCACTGGCCGAGTGGCAGCAGGCGTGGGAGCAGATAGCCGCGCCAGCCCCACTCTTCGCCAAAGGCGAAGACGGCGTTTATCGCCGGCGCCAGTGGGAGCAACGCCAGCTGGGCCAGCACGAGCATCTGGATCGGAGTCTGTTCCAGTACTGGGCCGGCGCCCGCTGCTTCGAGCGTCGCGCGAAAACCCGAGAACTCGACCAGGTCGAGCATGTAGACTCCGAAGAGCGCGCCCACGAACGGCGTCGCCAGGACGAGCAGAGTGATGCCGAACCAGGCAAACAGCCAGTACCAGCCCCAACTCCGCCCGCGCCCGAGCACCAGGCCAGTGGCCCGCTGCAGGCCCTCGGGCGGCGGGCTGATCACGCGCGTCACGATCAACACCGCGAGCGCCGGGGTCCACATCATCAGGGGCAGCAGCACGCCCACCAGGGGATGGCGCAGACCCTGGCCGCTCAGCCAGAGCGGGCTGACCACCAGCCATGCCAGCCCGTAGGCGAGCAGGATGAAGCTCAGGATGCCCTTCCGGTCCAGGGTCGGTATGCGCGTTTCCATATGGGAGGCCTCCTTGCATGCAAACCAGCGCGACACTGCGCGGTGGTTGGCCTCATGGTACAACACACACCCGTAGATTGCACAGGGCGGCGGGGGCGGCCACGGGACTTTGCTCAAGCCCTGGTGCGGGGCGGCGACGCGCGGCGAGGCGCGGTGGGGCGGGGCAGCAAATGGACGCAGAAATGCAGCGCGTCCCAGCGCGAGCGGCGAATGCTATCTGCCGGCACGCACAACCGGCAACCACACCGCGAAGCGTGCATTATCATCCAGCGCGCTGCTGGCGGCACCCTCGAACTGCTCGGCGCCTCCGCGCTGGAGGAGCCACCCCCCGCGGCGGTCGCCCAAGTCAAGGCGCTCTTTCGCCAGCATCGTCCCGGGGGCGACCGCGTGGCGCCGCGCCCGCTCAGCGCGATCCTGCGCTTCGACAGCGCCCGCGCCGCGCCGGCCTTCGGGCTGCGTTCCAGCGGCGTCCTCGAGCGCCAGTTGTTCTTCCAGGCTGATCCGTATGCCCTCGATCTGCGCCTCGGCCCCGCCGGGACGGGATGGATCGTGGCCGGCCAGGTGCTTGGCCTGGAGCAGCCCGTACCGTCCGCGGTCTGGGTCGAGTTGCTCGGCGCCCACGGGCGGGCCGAGGCCACCCTGAACGAGCTCTGTGAGTTTACTCTCGCGCCGGTGCGTCCCGGTCGCTACCACCTGATGCTGCTGATCGGCGCCCAGAGTATCTTGATCCCGGATCTGGAGCTGGGAGATTATACCAATTACGATTGAAGATGCCGCATTCTTGTCATTCCGAGCGCAGCGAGGAATCTGAGCGGGTCGCGCAAGACCCCTCGCTCTGCTCGGGGTGACAATGCCGGATGTTCACAGGTAATGGGTAT
>DAOUBZ010000621.1:0-10499 GCA_034432515.1 Chloroflexaceae bacterium
GCCGCGGTCAGCGTGGTCTTGCCGTGGTCGACGTGCCCGATCGTCCCGATGTTGACGTGCGGCTTGGTCCGCTCAAATTTCTGCTTGGCCATACCTCGTCCTCAATCTACTATCTGCGCGACGACTATTGCACCTGATGCGGCGCGGGGCCGCTGGACCAGCAGGCGTAGAGCGCCGCGGGGAGCAGGCGACCGTTCTGCTGCTCACGCAGCACCAGTTCACCTGCGCTGGTCGCCCCCGCCTTCCCGGACATTGCTGCCTCCAGGAGATTACCCAGGGTCAGCGCCGACATATTTGTCGCGTAGGCGCTGATGAGCAGGCCAAGCGGCTCAGCGCTCAACAACTGCACCGCCTGCGCCACCAGGGTGGGCAGTTGTTCGTGGAGGCGCCAGATCTCACCCTTCGGTCCGCGCCCGAACACGGGCGGGTCCATCACGATCAGGTCATAGCGCTTGCCGCGGCGGAGCTCGCGGGCCACGAACTTTGCGACATCATCGATCAACCAGCGTAGGGGCCGCTCGCTCAGCCCCGAGAGCTGCTGGTTCTGCTGGGCCCAGAGCAGCGCCGGTTTGGAGGCGTCCACGTGGGTGACGTGGGCGCCGTGCGCCGCGGCGTAGAGACTGCTCAACCCGGTGTAGCCGAAGAGCACCAGAACGGCAGGCTCGTGCCGGGTGGCGATCTGCCGCCTGAGCCAGGGCCAGTGGGCGCTATGCTCAGGGAAGACCCCCGTATGGCGAAAGGGGGTCAGCCGGACCCAGAAGCGCAAATTGTCATAGTGCATCTGCCACTGATCGGGCAGCTGGCGCTGCTGGCGCCAGACCCCTGGCCCTTCGTCGTTGGCCTGGCGCCGGGCAAAGACTGCGTCGGCGCGCTGCCATTCGTGGGCTGGCAGGCGTCTGGGCCAGATCGCCTGGCTTTCGGGCCGGACCAGGGTATAGGCGCCGAAGCGCTCGAACTTGGCCCCATCACCGGTGTCGATCAGCTCGTAGTCGCTCCACGGGGGCGGAGCCAGCAGGTGCAACTCGAGCATGGTCAGCCACCGGGGGGACGGCGCGCGGGGCCTGGCGCGCCGTTCCGCTCAGCTTGCTCAGGCGCTCCGCTTCTCAATGATCTCCTTAGCGAGCGCATCGGGCAGGGCCTCGTAGTGGTCGAACTCCATCGACGAGGTTGCGCGGCCCTGGGTAGCGGAGCGCAGGTCGGTGGTATAGCCAAACATCGTCGCCAGCGGCACAAAAGCGCGGACGACCTGGGCGTTGCCACGGGCCTCCATGCCCTCGACGCGGCCACGGCGCGCGTTGAGGTCGCCGAGCACCGTACCGAGGAAATCCTCGGGCGTGGTGGTCTCCACCTTCATGATCGGCTCGAGCAACTGCGGGCGGCCCTTGCGCACACCGTCCTTGAGCGACATCGAGGCGGCAATCTTGAAGGCCATTTCCGACGAGTCCACCTCGTGGAACGAGCCATCATAGAGGGTCGCTTTGAGATCAACCACCGGATAGCCGGCCATGACCCCGGTCTGCATCGCCTCTTTGATCCCCTGCTCGACGGCGGGGATGTACTCACGCGGGATCGCGCCGCCAACGATGGCATTGACGAACTCGAAGCCGCCGCCGGGCTGCTGGGGCTCGAACTTGATCTTGACGTGGGCGTACTGGCCCTTGCCGCCGGTCTGGCGGACGAAGCGCGTCTCGACATCGGCGGGCGCGGTGATCGTCTCGCGGTAGGAGACCTGGGGTTTGCCCTGATTGGCCTCAACCTTATACTCGCGGCGCATACGGTCGACGATCACCTCGAGGTGCAACTCACCCATGCCCTTGATGATCGTCTGGCCCGTCTCCTGGTCGGTATAGACCCGGAAGGTCGGATCCTCTTCCGAGAGCCGGTTGAGCGCGATCGCCATCTTGTCCTGGTCGGCCTTGGTCTTCGGCTCAATCGCCAGTTCGACCACCGGCTCGGGGAAGCGGATGCTCTCAAGCACGATCGGGTGATCGGGATCGCAGATCGTATCGCCGGTGAAACTCTGCTTAGGGCCGACCATCGCGGCGATATCGCCGGCGTAGACCGTATCGATATCCTCGCGGTGGTTGGCGTGCATCTGCAGGATGCGCCCGAGGCGCTCACGCTGGCCACGGGTCGTATTCAGCACGTAGCTGCCCTTGTCGATCGTCCCGGAGTAGACGCGGAAGTAGGCCAGTTTGCCGACATAGGGATCAGCCACGATCTTGAAGACCAGGCCGGTGAAGGGCGCGTTATCGCTCACCTCGCGGGTGATCACCTCGACACCCTCATCGCCCAGCACCTGGCCGGGGAGCGTCCCCTGGACCGCCGGGCGGTCGAGGGGCGAGGGCAGGTACTCAACCACGGCATCGAGCAACTTCTGCACACCCTTATTCTTGAGCGCAGCGCCACAGAGCACCGGGACCAGCTTGCCCTCAATGGTGGCCTTGCGCAGGCCGCGCTTAAGCTCCTCGACGCTAAGCTCCTCGCCCTCCAGATAGAGCAGCGTGAGTTCATCGTCAGTCTCAGCGATGGCCTCGACCAGTTCAGCGCGGGCCTTCTCGGCGGCGGCGACCAGGTGATCGGGGATCTCCGTCTCACGGATATCCTTGCCCAGGTCATCGTTATAGATCGTCGCCCGCATGGTGAGCAGGTCAACGGTCCCCTTGAAGGTATCCTCCGCGCCGATCGGCAACTGGACGACGGCCGGTTTGGCGCCGAGGCGGCTAACGATCATCTCGACACAGCGCTCAAAGCTCGCGCCGGTACGATCCATCTTATTGACGAAGCAGATGCGCGGGACGTTATACTTATCGGCCTGGCGCCACACCGTCTCCGACTGGGGCTCCACGCCGGCGACGCCATCGAAGACCACGACCCCGCCGTCGAGCACACGCAGCGAGCGCTCCACCTCAACGGTAAAATCGACGTGGCCGGGGGTATCGATGATATTGATGCGGTACACCGTCTCTCCCAGCTTCCACTGGGCGGTTGTGGCAGCCGAGGTAATGGTGATGCCGCGCTCCTGCTCCTGGGGCATCCAGTCCATCGTCGCGGTGCCTTCGTGGACCTCGCCGATCTTATAGGTGCGCCCGGTATAGAACAGGATGCGCTCCGTCGTCGTGGTCTTGCCCGCGTCGATGTGGGCGATGATGCCGATATTGCGTACTTTATCGAGCTCGAACTGGCGTGGCATACCGGTTACTCACTCCTAGAGTCGGGCGACGCAGGTCGCCGTCTGGTCATCTCTCTTCTCTTCTCGAGCGGGGGAGTCGCAACGCTCCCGGCTAGAGGCGGCCATAGTGGGCAAAGGCGCGGTTGGCCTCGGCCATCTTATGCACGTCCTCTTTGCGCTTGATAGTATTGCCCGTATTGTTATAGGCATCAACCAGTTCAGCGGCGAGGCGCTCATACATCGGGCGGCCGCTGCGGCCACGGGCCGCGATCAGGATCCAGCGCATCGCCAGGGCATAGCGGCGGTCGCTCTTGACCTCAACCGGCACCTGGTAGGTTGCGCCGCCGACACGCTTGGGCTTAACCTCGATCGAGGGGCTGGCATTGCGCAGCGCCTGCTCGAAGACCTCGAGCTGGGGCTTCTTGGTGCGCTCGGCGGCCAGATCGAGCGCATCGTAGACGATCGTCTCGGCCAGGCTCTTCTTGCCGCGCTCCATCACCTTATTGATGAACTTCTGCACCAGCACGCTATCGTAGCGCGGATCCGGTGGAATGGCACGCTTCTCAATATTTCCACGGCGGGGCATAGCACTTCCTCGTATCGCTAGCCGGCGCGGGGAGCGGGGCTTAATGGCCCGCGCCAGCGCCCGGGGCTAAGGTTACCGCTTCTTGCCAACCGGCTGCGCATTGCGCTTGGTCCCATACTTGGAACGGCCCTGCTTGCGCCCATTCACCCCCTGGGTATCGAGGGTGCCACGCACAATGTGGTAGCGCACACCGGGCAGGTCCTTCACGCGGCCGCCGCGGATCAGCACGACCGAGTGCTCCTGGAGGTTGTGGCCCTCACCCGGGATATAGGCCGTCACCTCGATCTGATTCGAGAGCCGGACCCGGGCGATCTTGCGCAGGGCCGAGTTCGGCTTCTTCGGCGTCACCGTGGCAACCTTGGTGCACACGCCGCGCTTCTGCGGCGAGCCCTTGCCGCGGGTCAGCTTCCCTTTGAGCGAATTGTAGGTGAAGCGCAGCGCTGGAGCCTTGGTCTTCTTCTCTACCGGCTTGCGCGGCTTCCGTACCAATTGATTAATCGTCGGCATCCAGCACTCCTACATCTCAGGCGCCTGACCATTCTGCGAACCTGGCAGACAAAACAATATCCGGGCCTCCCTCTGGTCGTAGCACGGGCTACGCCTTAGAGCGGGCCGGTACGGCACACGAGTAAATAGCACACGCATGGCGCGCGGCGATACCAGAGTATAACACTCGGTTGGGGGCTTGTCAAACGCGGCTTGACGCCCGCAGCGCGCCGCTGCTATACTGAGGCCAATGGCGATGACGGGGACGAGTACGCGCGTCCATTCGCAGCCAGCGAGCCCGGGAGGGTGGAAGCCGGGCAGCCGAAGGCGCGACGAAAATCACCCCTGAGCCGGCAGGTGAACGGGCCGCTGGCCCCAGTAGCCCCGCCCGGAGTTGTCCCCCGTTAGCGGGACAGAGCGTTGCTAGACGCTCGCCGAGCGCAGCCATTCTGGATTGTAGAGGCTTGATGTGGGGTTGCGGCAATCCGCAATCTGCAGTCTACAATCTAGAATCTGAACCGGGGTGGTACCGCGGGGTTTTGATGCCTCGTCCCCTGTTGGGGACGGGGTTTGTTGTGTTTGAGGAGATGCCAATGTTCAAGCCCGTCGATACCGGGGTATCGTTCCCGCAGCTGGAGGAGCAGGTGCTGGCCTGGTGGCAGGCCAACCGCATCGTTGAGCAGTCGCTGGCCTCCGGTGAGCGGCCCTTCGTCTTTTACGAGGGTCCGCCTACCGCCAATGGTCGCCCCGGACTGCACCATGTGATCAGCCGCACCTTCAAAGATGTCATCCTGCGCTATCGCGCCATGCAGGGCTACCGGATCATCGGGCGCCGCGAGGGCTGGGACACTCACGGCCTGCCGGTCGAGATCGAGATCGAGAAGAAGCTCGGCTTCAATGGCAAGCCCGATATCGAGCGGTTCGGCATCGCCGAGTTCAATCGCCTCTGCCGCGAGAGCGTCTGGGAGTATATCCAGGAGTGGAAGAGCTTCACCCGACGGATCGCCTACTGGGTTGATGAAGACGGCTACTACACCTACGATAACAAGTATATCGAGTCGCTCTGGTGGATCTTCCGCCAGCTCTGGGAGCGTGGGCTGCTCTTCCGCGACTACAAGGTGACCATGCACTGCCCGCGCTGTGGCACCAGCCTCAGCGACCACGAGGTCTCACTCGGTGCGCGCGATAACGTGGACGACCCGAGTGTCTATATCAAGTTTCGGGTCACCGGCGAGACGTTTCGCGGCTACGACTCGCCACTGGCCGCTCCGCTCAGTGGGGCTTGCTTTGTGGCCTGGACGACGACCCCCTGGACGCTGCCGGCCAACGTGGCGCTGGCGGTGCAGCACGGCGCCACCTACGTCGAGGCGGCCTTTGAGGGCGAGCGCTACATCCTGGCTGAGGCGCTGCTCGGCGCCGTGCTCGGCGAGGGGGCGACGGTGCTGCGCCGCTTCAAGGGCAACGACCTGGTGGGGCTGCGTTATGCGCCGCTCTTCGCCGGCGTGCCGGGCCCCGGTGATGCGGTGGACCTCAGCACGGCCTACCGGGTTGTCGCCGACGAGATCGTCACGCTCGACGACGGCACCGGCATCGTCCATATCGCCCCGGCCTACGGCGATCTGGAGGTGGGCCGCAAGCACGGCCTGCCGACCCTGTTCTCGGTGGACCTGAATGGCATGGTGATGCCCGAGCTCGGTGATCTGCCCTTCACCGGCAAGTTTTTCAAGGAGGCCGATCCCGACATCACCCGCGACCTGAAGCAGCGCGGCCTGCTGCTGAAGAGTGGGCGCGTACGCCACTACTACCCGTTCTGCTGGCGCTGCGGTACGCCGCTGCTGTTCTACGCCAAGCGCTCGTGGTACATCAAGACCACCGCGTTCAAGGCCGACCTGGTGGCCAACAATCAGCAGATCCACTGGGTGCCGGAGCACATCCGCGACGGGCGCTTCGGCAACTGGCTGGAGAACAATATCGACTGGGCGATCAGCCGCGAGCGCTACTGGGGCACGCCGCTGCCGATCTGGAGCAATGCCGACGGCAGCCATATGGAGTGCATCGGCAGCCTGGCCGAGCTGGAGGCGAAGGCCGGCCGCTCATTGCGCGAGCTCGACCTGCACCGCCCCTATGTCGATACGATCACCTGGGAGGATCCGCAGCACGGCACGATGCGCCGTATCCTCGATGTGGCCGACTGCTGGTACGACAGCGGCTCGATGCCGGTGGCGCAGTGGCACTACCCGTTCGAGAACCAGGCACTGTTTGAGGCGGCCCACCCGGCCGACTACATCTGCGAGGCGGTGGATCAGACCCGCGGCTGGTTCTATACGCTCCACGCGATCAGCACGCTGCTCTTCGACCGGCCCGCGTTCAACAATGTGATCTGCCTCGGGCACATCCTCGATGAGCAGGGCTTCAAGATGAGCAAGAGCAAGGGCAATGTGATCATGCCCGAAGAGGTGATCAACGCCTACGGGGTCGATGCGCTGCGCTGGTATCTCTTTGCTGCCGCCCCCCCTGGCAACCCGCGCCGCTTCAGCCTGGGCCTGGTGAGTGAGAGCCTGCGTAAGTTCCTGCTCACGCTCTGGAACACCTACGCGTTCTTCGTTACCTACGCCACACTGGATGGCTGGCAACCGGACCAGTCAACTGGTCAGCCAGCCACTCTGGCTGAGATCGACCGCTGGGCGCTCGCCAGCTTGAATGCCCTGGTACGCGACGTGACGCAGAACTTCGAGGACTATGAGGTCTATCCGGCGGCGCGGGCGATCGAGCGCTTCGTTGACGAACTCTCGAACTGGTACGTGCGGCGCAACCGCCGGCGTTTCTGGAAGAGCGAGACCGACGCCGACAAGCAGGCGGCCTACGAGACGCTGTACACCTGTCTGCTGACGCTGGCGAAGCTGATCGCGCCGTTCACGCCCTTCGTCGCCGAGGAGATCTACCGCAACCTGACCGGCCAGGCCACGGGTGCAGCAAGGGACGACCTGCCCGAGAGTGTCCATCTGGCCCGCTGGCCGACGGTTGATGCGAGCCTGCTCGACGAGGGGCTAGTAGCCGACACCGAGGCGCTGCTGGCCGCGGTGTCACTGGGTCGGGCCGCGCGCAAAACGGCCGGGCTGAAGGTGCGCCAGCCGCTGAGCGAGCTCTGGCTGGGCGCCAGCAGTCCCGCACTCAGCGAGGGGGTACGTCGCTTCGAGGCCGACCTGCGCGACGAGTTAAACGTGAAACTGGTGCGCTACCTCGATACCTCCTCGGCGATCGTGGAGTATCGCCTGCGGCCCAACCTGCGGCTGGTGGGTAAGAAGTATGGCAAGCTGGTGCCGGCGCTCACCGCTGCGCTCAAGGCGCTGGCCGGCGCTGAGGCGCGCGCGATCGCTCAGGCCGTCGAGGCGGGGCAGCCTGTGCACCTGGCGGTCGATGGCCAGCAGTTGGCGTTGCAGCCCGACGAGGTGCTGGTGGAGAGCAGTGCGCCTGAAGGCTACGCAGTGGCCGAGGGTGATGGTATGCTCGTGGCGCTCAACACCACCGTCACGCCTGAGCTGCGCCTCGAGGGCGCCGCCCGCGACCTGGTGCGCAATGTGCAGGACGCGCGTAAGAGCGCCGGGCTGGCGATTGCCGACCGGATCACGCTCTACCTGGCGACGAGCAGCGAGGGTGATCTGCTCGAACAGACCCTGGCGGCCTGGGGCGAGTACCTCCGCAGCGAGACGCTGGCGACGAACCTGGTCATTGGCGCGGCCCCGGCCGATGCCTACCGCGTGACGGTCGAGTTCGGCGATGGCGAGGCGACGATCGGAGTGCTGAAGCAGTGATCGAGCGTATGGCGCGAGCAGCGCCCCCCTGGCGGCAGTTGCTGCTGCGGGGTGGGCGTTGCGAGCTGGATGAGGGCGTGCTGCGGCTGGTCATCGCGGGGGCGGCGCGGCAGGCCTACGTCGATGCGCAGATCGACGACTTCCAGGTCGGGCAGGCCCGGCGCTTCATCCGCCGGCCACCGCTGCGACTACAGGTGCGGGCGCGGTTCTCGCACCCGGCGGGCGCGCTGCGCGGCACGGCGGGCTTCGGCTTCTGGAACTACCCGATCGCTATGCCGCCGCGCCCGCCACAGGCGATCTGGTTCTTCTACGGCTCCGCCCCCGGCAACCTGCCGCTTGCGCTGGGGGTGCCGGGACAGGGCTGGAAGGCCGCCGTGATCGATGCGGGGCGCCCGCTTGCCCTGGCGCTACTGCCGCTGGCGCCGATCCTGGTGCCGCTGCTCAACCTGCCGGCTCTCTATCGCGGGCTCTACCCACCGCTGCAGCGGGCCGTGGGCGTGGCCGAAACGCTGGTGCGCGTCCCGCTGGAGCAGTGGCATGACTATGGGATCGAATGGGGCGAGCACACGAGCCGCTTCCTCGTGGACGGGCGGGTGGTGCTCGACGAGGCGCCATCGCCCCGTGGGCCGCTGTGTTTCGTCGCCTGGGTCGACAATCAGTACCTGGTCGCCACACCCCAGGGTCGGGTAGGTTGGGGACTGCTGGATGTGCCGGAGCGGCAGTATCTTGCGATCAGCGCCATCGAGTTGGCGGCGCCGTGATGGTCGCTCCGTGGTCTGGTA
Source organism: Chloroflexaceae bacterium (assembly GCA_034432515.1). GTDB lineage: Bacteria > Chloroflexota > Chloroflexia > Chloroflexales > Chloroflexaceae > JACAEO01. The sequence goes on from DAOUBZ010000621.1 coordinate 8,839, forward strand.
GCCGGGTTATCATCGTGGCGGCGCTGGAAAAACCTCGTGTAAGGACGACCACGATGAGCATTGCCAACCAGTCACCCGACCAGGACGGCCCCGCCGCTGCCTTCGTTATTACCATGCTCGCGGTGCATGCGACGCTGGCTTTCACAGTGCTGAACTGGCTCGGGCTCGCGGCGCTCCTGACCATGCTGGTATCGCTTGGCGGTGGCGCTACCGAGCGTGACTGGGCGATGGTCATCGGCGCCTGGCTCTACCCCATCCTGCCGGTTAGCAACGCGGTGCTCAGCGTCGCCTTGTATCGCAAGCGACGATACGGCGCCACCACCTTCAGTCTGGCCTTCCAGTTCCTGCTAACCCTGCCAATGCTGCTGCTGGTCCTACTGGCGTTTGCGGGCCAGCGCTGAGCGCTCGCGCCACTACCAGGTGACGCTCATCATCGAACAGTTGAGCCCGGAGCCGATGCCCAGCAGGCCGACGTGGTCGCCGGGCTTGAGGCGGTCGGCTTCGGCGGCCTGGGCCAGACTGATCGGCAGTGCGGCGGGCCCGATATTGCCAAGCACGGGGAAATTCAGGTAGAGCTTGGCATGGGTGATGCCGATCGCATCAGCGACCGCGGCCATGTGGCGCGCGCCTACCTGGTGAGGGGCATAGAGCGTGATCGTGTCGTCGCTCCAGTTGGGAAGCCGCTCCTGGGCGAGTTGCCAGGTGTCGGCGGCGAGCTTGACGCCGGCGACGAGCAGCGCACTGGCGTCCGTCTTCATGTAGTCGGGCATACCGACGCAGAGCTCATTGTGCTCGGTGGCGGCCAGGGATACCACGCCATTGAGCTTGTGGCCGCTGCGCGAAACGCGAGTGTGGGCCAGCAGCATCGCCGCGGCGCCCGAGCCCAGGGTGAGGGTGGCAAAATTGTCGCGGAACTCCTGCACCGTGGTCTCGGGACGCTGCAGCCGGCGCACGGTGCTCATCACGGCGTCCTGGGAGCCTTCGCCGTTGACGATCAGGGCGTAGTCGATCTCGCCCGACTCGATCATCAAGGCCGCGATGTACATCCCATTGAGGAACCCCAGGCAGGCATTGCGTACGTCGTAGTTGATCGCGCGCGGCGAGAGCCCCAGGTTGCGATGCACGAAACAGGCGGTTGAGGGCTCCAGGTAATCCTGGCAGACCGAGGTGTTGATCACGATGCCGATCTGCCCCGGGTCGACCTCAGCGGCAGCGAGGGCCTTGTTGGCCGCCAGCGTCGCCACGGCGCTGGGCTGGGTACCCTCGTCCCAGAAGCGACGCTCACGGATCCCCGAGAGCTGCTCCAGCCTTCCCCTGGGGATACCGAGGCGCTGCATCGTATCGCTGATCTGGTCCTCGAGCCAATCCGAGCTAATGCGGTGCGGGGCCAGTTCATAGCCGAGCGCCTCAATGGCGACGTTCTCGAAGAGCACACCAAACCTCCCGCTCACTAGGGCGAATCCTATGATTCTACTGTACCACATGTCGCTCTGGCGACGTTCAGTGGGCAGGGGTCGTTGGGGCAAGCCCCTACCAGGGGTAGGTTTTTGGGGAGTTGCGCCCCCAGGCCCCACATACCCCACCCCCCTACCTACCAGGGGTAGGTTTTTGGGGAGTTGCGCCCCCAGGCCCCACATACCCCACCCCCCTACCCCCTCCCC
>DAOUBZ010000622.1:0-14339 GCA_034432515.1 Chloroflexaceae bacterium
CGCCCGCACCACCAGACAACCACCTCATCGGAGGGTGCATAGCGCTATCTATCCGAACACGTCAAGGAGGGCTCCCATGACCCAGCGAATGCCCTTCCACGGGCGCGAGGAGGCTGCAGTGCAGATCCTGGCCGATGGGCGTGTGCTCGACGGGGCGCTGGTTCGCCCGGCGGAGGCCCGGGGGCTGGTGATCTTCGCCCACGGCAGCGGCAGTAGCCGTTTCAGCCCGCGCAATCGTTTTGTTGCCCAGCAGTTGAACCAGGCCGGGTTCGCTACCCTGCTCTTCGATCTGCTGACGGCCGAGGAAGAGGCCAGCGAGGCGATCACCCGCCATCTGCGGTTCGACATCCCGCTGCTGAGTCGGCGCCTGGTGGCGGCCACCGACCAGGCCCACGGCTGGCCGACGACCAGTGGGCTGGCGTTGGGCTACTTCGGGGCCAGCACCGGGGCGGCAGCGGCGCTCATCGCTGCCGCCGAGCGACCGGCGCAGATCGCTGCCGTCGTCTCCCGTGGTGGGCGGCCCGACCTGGCCGCGCCGCGGCTTGCGGCGGTGCGTGCGCCGACGCTGCTGATCGTTGGTGGCGCTGATCACGAGGTCCTGGCGCTCAACCGATCCGTGTTGCCGCAACTCCCCCGCGAGTCATCGCTGGCGGTCGTTCCGCATGTGACCCACCTCTTTGAGGAGCCGGGTGCGCTCGAGCAGGTTGCGCGTCTGGCCGCGGAGTGGTTTGGGCGCTGGTTGCGGTAGCCTGAGCGATCGCTGACTGCCGATGAGCCAGCAGCCGCCAGCAGCCGCGCCGCTCATCACGCTCGCCCTGTGCGGTGATGTGATGACCGGGCGTGGCATCGACCAGATCCTGCCGCACCCGGGCGACCCGACGATCTACGAGCCGGTGTTGCGCAGCGCGGCCGACTACGTCACCCTCGCCGAACGGGCCAACGGGTCGATCCCCATCCCGGTGGCCCCGGCCTACCCGTGGGGCGAGGCGCTGGCGCTGCTCGACGCGGCTGCGCCGGACGCGCGGCTAATCAACCTGGAGACCGCGGTCACCACCAGTGATACGCCCTGGCCGGGCAAGTTCATCACCTACCGCATGCACCCGGCCAACCTGGGCTGCCTCACGGCGGCGCGGGTCAGTTGCTGCACGCTGGCCAACAACCACGTGCTCGACTGGGGCTATGCCGGGCTGCAGGACACGGTAGCCGAGTTGCGGGCCGCGGGCATCCGCACGGCGGGCGCCGGGGCGAACCTGGCCGAAGCCGCCGCGCCAGCCGTTATCGAACTGGCCAGCAAGGGGCGCGTCCTGGTCTTTGCCTGGGGCCACCCTTCGAGCGGCATTCCCCACTCCTGGGCGGCCAGCGAACTGCGGCCCGGCGTCAACCTGCTCGCCGACCTCTCGGCGCGGACGCTTGCCCAGGTCACGGCCCGGCTGCGCGCTGCGCGCCAGCCCGGCGACCTGGTGGTGGTCTCGTTGCACTGGGGCGACAACTGGGGCTATGCCATCCCGCGGGAGCACGTGGTCTTCGCGCGCGAACTGGTCGCCAGCGGCGGGGCCGATCTGATCTTCGGCCACTCCTCGCATCACCCGATCGGCTGCGAGGTCCACCGCGGGCGGCTCATCCTCTACGGCTGCGGCGACCTGATCAACGACTACGAGGGCATTGGCGGCTACGAGGCGTACCAACCTGACCTGGGGGTGATCGTGCTCGCCACGCTTGAGCCGCATAGCGGACAGCTCATCCGGGCGCGCCTGCTGCCGCTACGCCGGCGGCGGCTGCGCCTGTGGCGCGCCATGCCCGACGAGGCGCGCTGGCTGGCTCGCCGCCTGAGCGACGAGAGCCGCGAGCTGGGCGCCCGGCTCGAACTGCAACCCGACGGGACGCTGGAGCTGCACTGGTAGGGAGGTGTGGAGGTAGAGAGGTGTAGAGATGTCAGGATTCAGCTCCACAGCTCCACGGCTCCACGGCTACCCCTTAACCACCAGCAGCGGCTCGAGGCGGGCGACGATCCGGGCCAGGCCGGCCCGTTCGACCACCGCGACCACCTCGTCCACTGATTTGTAGGCCAGGGGCGCCTCTTCGGCCAGCCCGGCCATACTGCCTGCGCGCACGTGGATCCCCTGCTGGCTCAACTGCTTGCGTAGCTGGTCGCCGTGCACCTGGCGTTTGGCGGCCGTGCGGCTGAGCATCCGCCCGGCGCCGTGGCAGGTCGAGCCGAAGCTCAGGCTCATGGCCGCTTCCGTCCCGGCGAGCACATAGCTGGCGGTGCCCATCGAGCCGGGCACCAGCACCGGCTGCCCAACGGCGCGGTAGTCCTCCGGAATACCCGGCGCGCCAGGGCCAAAGGCGCGGGTTGCGCCTTTGCGGTGGACACAGAGCGTCATGCGCTTGCCGTTGACGCGATGCTCCTCCATCTTGCCCATGTTGTGGGCCACGTCATAGACCTGGCGCAGGCTGGTGGGCAGACCGCGCCGGGCAAACACGTGGCTGAAGCTCTCGCGCACCAGGGCGGCCAGGGTCTGCCGGTTGGCGAAGGCGAAGTTGGCGGCGCAGTGCATCGCCTCGATGTAGGCCTGGGCCTCGGGCGCGCTGAGTGGCGCGCAGACCAGTTCGCGGTCGGGCAGGCTGATGCCGTAGCGCTGCACCACCTGCTGGAAGTCACGCACATAGTCGGTACAGATCTGGTGGCCGAGCCCACGCGAACCGCAGTGGATCAGCACCACAATCTGGCCCTCGCGCAGGCCATAGGCCGCCGCGATGGTGGGATCGTGCACCTGGGCCACGCGATCAACTTCGAGGAAGTGGTTGCCGGCGCCGAGGGTGCCAAGCTGGTCGCGGGCGCGCTCACGGGCGCGCGGGCTGACGCGGGCCGGGTTGGCGCCGGCCATGCAGCCCTGCTCCTCGGTATGGGCCAGGTCGTGCTCATTGGCCAGACCGCGCCACAGGCACCAGCGGGCGCCCTCCGCGAGCACTGCGTCGAGCTCGGCGTTGCTCAGTCGAATGCGCCCCCCGCGGCCCGTGCCGCTCGGGCAGGTCCGGTCGAGGGTGTCGGCCAGTTCGTCCAGGTAGGGCGCGACCTCAGTCGCGTCGAGTTCGGCAGCGAGCAGGCGCACCCCGCAGTTGATATCGTAGCCGATCGCCCCGGGCGAGATCACACCGTCGGGGGGGGCCATGGCCGCCACACCGCCGACGGGGAAGCCGTAGCCCTGGTGGATGTCGGGCATCGCCAGGGTGTAGGCGACGACCCCTGGCAGGGTTGCGGCATTGACCAGTTGCTGGAGACTCAGATCCTGCAGGGCGTGCTCGAGCAGATCCTCACTGGCGTAGATCCGCGCCGGCACGCGCATATCGCGGCGGAACCCGGCGGGGATCTCCCAGAGGTCGGCCGCCAGGGGCCGGAGATCCTGTTTCGTGATCATCACGGCGCCTCCCTACACATCAACAAAATACTCGGCCAGCCAGCCCTCCGGCTCCTCGGCCAGCCGCAGACGGTGGTAGGTTACCGCCTTGATCGCCCCGCGCGGCGGTGTGGCCGGCGGAGCGAGCCACAGCTCGGCTGTGATCGCCGTGGGCGTCCACCGCGTTACCCGCACATCTGCGACGACTGCGCCGGTGCTCTCACAGAGATAGAGCACCTCGTTCAGCCACTCCACCAGCAAGCTCTCGGCATCGAGTGCTTCGACCGTCACCTGCCGCTGCTGCGTGGGTTCGCCGGGGGTGGCCCCGGCCAGCGCAACGAGGCTGTGCGCTGCGCAGGCGAACAGTTCCGCCGGGGTGGGCGCGCGCACGCGCATACCCACATCGGCGGTGTGAGCCAGTTCCTCGTAGCTACACGCGGTGCCCATGGCCCGCCCTCAGTGCAGACGCCAAGCGGCGGGGCGGAGGGGAAGCAGCTTCCATCACGCCCCGTGCTGACGGACGTGAGTCGCACTCGTACCATGGTAGCAAATGCGCGATCGACTGTGTGTAATACTCTCGCCACGGGCCGTGACGAAACCTTGAGTGTTGCTGGCATGCAGTGTGCCGGGTGCGGCGTAACGGTGATGCGAGCGCAGCGCGCCACCCGGCTCAGTGCTCGCTCCGTTGCCGGGCGAAGCCAGGCCGGGTCCATCGCCTACGTGGTTTTACGTAGCTGCCTATCGTACTTCTCCTGATGTGCGGCTGGCCCGTGACTGGTACAGTAGAGCCAGACAACCCATGAGCCGCATAGGAGGAGCCCATAAGTACGCTTTCCCGAACCATCGGCTGGATGCAGGCGACGCGGTTTGCCAGCCTGGTGCGCGGGCTTCCGCGCGCGCAGGCCCGATCGACCCCTGTGCTTCCACAGGCCCCGGTCCGGCCCTCGGCGCTCCTCGCGCAGGCGCTGGAGGAAGGTTCGAACTTGGAGCTGGACTGGATCTGGTACGCGGCGCAGCTGAGCGCGCTTGACGAACGGCGCTACTGCCTGGAGCGCGCGCGCTACATCAACCCCGCCAGTGAGGAGGCGCACTGGGCCCTGGCGGCGCTTGAAACGGCGCGGTAATACCAATCTACCCCCATTCCGCGGGTGTGTTTACATCCTCGACCTGCGGATGCTATACTCAACCAACACCTCGCACGCCACACCTGCCTCCACTCGGTCCTGATGGGCATACGCGCTACTATGGGCAGATTAGCCGCATCTCAGGATCACGCCGCAGGCTCCCTGACGCCGTTTGTCGGGCGTGAGCGAGAGGCCGGGCGATTGCTTTCCTTGCTCGGGAATCCGGCCTGTCGCCTGATCGCGATAGTTGGCCCTGGCGGCGTTGGCAAGACCCGCCTCGCTAGTGAGGTGTTGCGAATTGCTGAGGTTTCGGGCAGCCCGCGCAGTGCCGATGGCGTGTACGTGCTTACGCTCGACACGCTGTCGACCGCTGAGCCGCCCGAGGCAACCCTGGTAGCGGCAATCGCGCGTGCCCTGAGCCTCAGGCTGGCGGGGCCGGAATCTACCGCCGTGCAGGTGCGCCACTACCTGCGCGCGAAAACGATGCTCCTGCTGCTCGACGGCTTTGAGCCCCTCCGCATGGCTGCGCCGTTCCTGGCCACCTTGCTCCAGGAAGCGCCGGGCCTGACGCTGCTCGTGACCTCCCGTGAGCAGCTGCGCCTGCGCGGCGCGTGGACTCTGGTGCTGGAAGGCTTGCCGTACACCGAGCCAGTGGCCACAGAGCCAGCCTGCCCGGATCCGCCCGCGCTGCAGCTCTTCGCCCAGCTGGCGCGCATGCACGACCCGGGGTTTGCGCTCACGTCGGCGGTGCGTCCCGCCGTGGCGCGGATCTGCGAACTGGTCAGTGGCCTGCCCCTGGCGCTCGAGCTGGCGGCCAGCTGGACAGGGGTACTCTCCTGCCCGGAGTTGGCCGAGCTGCTCGCGCAGAACCTCGACCTGCTGGCGGGGAGCCTGCCCGATCTGCCGCCACGCCAGCAGAGCCTGCGGATGGTCTTCGCCTCGTCGTGGCAGGTGCTGGCCCCACCCGAGCAGGAAGCCTTGCGGCGCTTAGCCGTGTTTCGTGGCAGCTTCACGCGCGAGGCCGCCGCCACGGTCGCGGGAGTAGCGCTGCCCATGCTGGCCACCCTGCTCCACAAATCGCTCGTCTACCGGCTCGAGTGCAAGCCGGGCGGCGCCGTCCGCTACGGACTGCGGGACGTGCTGCGCCCGTACGTGCTGGAGCGGCTGGAGCAGGCGGGCGAGGCCCATATATTCCAGGAGCGCCGCGCGCGCTACTACTGCGCGCTGCTGGCCACACAGACCGCTGCCCTGCGTGGCGCCGATCAGCAGGCGGCGCTGGCCACCGTGGGCAGCGAGCTTGCCCAGTTCCGCGTGGCCTGGCAGTGGGCCGTGGCTACCGCCAGCCCGGACGCGCTCGCGCAGGCGACCCACGGCCTGTTTCACTACTACGACATGAGCAGCAGCTTCCGGGAGGGGGTGGAGGCCTTTGCCGCCGCCGCGGCTGCGCTCGCGCCCGCTGCTGACGACCCGGAGACGCTGCGGGTCTACGCTGTCGTGCTGGCCCGCCAGGCCTGGTTTGTCTTCCACGAAGGGCAGCAGCGCCAGGCCCGCGAGTTACTAGAGCGCAGTGTGGCGCTCCTGCGGGCAGCGGGCGCGCAGTCCGACCTGGTCTTCTCGCTCAACTACCTGGGTGCGGTCTGCGCCTATCTCGGCGACTATACGGCTACCAGAACGCTCTGTCAGGAGGGGCTTGCGCTGGCCCGGCAGCTCGATGACCACTATGGCAGCGCCGTCGCCTGCAATATCCTCGGTCAGGCCGCCTACAGCCAGGGCGAGTACGCCGCGGCGCAGAACTGGTCGGAGCAAAGCCTGGCGATCGAAACCCGGATGGGCAATCGCTGGAGCATGGCTTTCTCACTGACCAATCTGGGCAAGGTGGGCTACGTCACCGGTGCCTATGCCCAGGCCCGGGCCTACTTCGAAGAGAGCCTGCACATCCGCCATGCGCTAGGCGACACCCGCGGTGTGGCGATCTGCTACGCCTGGCTTGGCGATACAGCCGTTGGCATGGGCGCATACCATGAGGCGCAGACCTGGTACGAGCAGAGTATGCGCCTGTTCCGTTCGATTGGCAACCAGTGGGGGGTGATCACGGCGCGCATCAGCCTGGCCCATCTGGCGCTGGTGGGAAAAGATCGCACGGCGGCACTGCTCCTGCTCCACGAGGCGCTACGCAGTGCCGTGGCGATCGAGTCGCTGCCTCAGATTGTTACCATCCTCGCCACCTGCACGCCCCTGATACGCGACCAGGGCGAACTGGCCTGGGCTGCAGCCCTCACAGCCCTGCTGGACAGCGCACCGGCGACGCTTGAACCCTACCTGCCCCACGCCCAGCGCTTGCTGCTATGGATGGGCAGCGCTGAGTTTCGCCAGGGCCAGGACGGGCTCGCAGCCGATGGCCATACCAGCCAGGCGCTCGCCCCCGTAACGCCCAGCGTCCCGGCGGTGGCGCCTGCTGCCCGCACGGCATACCCGGCGGGGCTGACGGGGCGCGAGGTGGAGGTGCTGCAGCTGGTGGCCCAGGGCTTGACCGACGCCCAGGTGGCCGACCGGCTGATCATCAGCCGCCGGACCGTCAGCACTCATCTGTCGGCGATCTACGGCAAGATCCAGGTGAGTTCGCGTAGCGCCGCCACACGCTTTGCGATCGAGCACGGGCTGGCCTGAGGGCGCTGTGCGTCCCGTTGGCGCCGGCTTCGTCGTACAGCCCCTGCCGGATGCCAGTGACGAGTGATCTGTGACGAGCCGCGCAGTCTGCATCACGCTGCCCAGCAGGGCCAGTTCGACTCGCAACGTCTCACCCGAATCAGATATGAAACGCGTCCGGCCGGCGCTGCGGCGCTTCAGAGCGGGTCGTCGTGGGCCAGTGTGGCCAGCGCCTCCTCGGGCTGGCGCGCGCCATTCGGCTCCTCACTCTGGGTGGCGTACTCCTGCGCCCACAGCTGGATGCTCTCCCAGTCGCGGTAGGCCGCACTGTGGACGCTGTCGGGGCGCCACACGCCCCGCAGGTACTCGGCATCGATCGTGGCCGGGTGCAGGCTCTTGAATGGCACGACCGTCGCCGTGTCGCCTTTGCCCCACTCCTGCTCCTCGCCGGGGCCCAGCGGCAGCGCGATCTCGTGGTAGGTCACCACCTCGGGGTGCCGCGTCCGGTCGACCAGGCTGTCGGCAGCCTCACAGACCCGCCCGTGGTCGAGCAGGGCGGCCAGCAGTACGTCGCTCATCCGGCTGCGCACCGAGAGCTGGATCGGGCGCACATAGCCCACCCGCACCAGCTGATCGAGGTAGCCGCGGATCGCCAGCTTGCTCCGCTCGCCCTGGCCCCAGCGCAGGCCCAGGCCCGCCTCGGCCGTGCGCCGCCCGTTGCGCCCGCTCAGACTACCCGCCACCGTCGGCGCTACGGGCCCACTCGTCACCGGAAACAGGCGGATCTGCTCGCCCAGCCCCCAGTGGCGCACAATTTCTGCTCCGCCCTGCCGCTGGTGCTTGATCTCGATCTGACCGACCTTCGCCGCCCGCATCGCCTCGTCAAGCTCGCTGTCTTTGCCCACTTCAACGTGAAAGCCGATGTAAGGCGCGAAGCGGCCCGTTCCGAGGCTTGCCCGGGCGACACTCCTTCCGTTGGCGTACTGCAGCGTCGCCGCCTCCTGCACCGCCTGCACCCTGTTCCTGCCGATCATCGCTGTACGCTCCTCGTCTCTGCTCGATGCCTGTCGTGGTAGCGGCTGCCGGGTGCCGCGGACCGTGCGGCTCATCACGCGTCACTACGATGCAACTCCGCTCCCCGGCAGTCCGGAGACTGACTGTGGCGAACAATATAGCACATATGTTCTTTTTTGTCCAGCGGAGATCGGCACGGATCTCAGGGCCTGAGCAACGTCCTATACCCGCGTTTCTCGCTGGTTCTGGCGACGCAGCCGCCAGAACCAGCGAGAAACGTCCTCGTGCAGCAGCGCAGCCGCCCGAGCGCCATGCCAGGCTTCAGAGGAGCGCCTGTTCGGCCACGACGATGCCATCCTCATCGGCGTAGAGGTAGTACCCCGGCTGCAGCGTGAGCCCCGCGATGTGCAGCGTCGTCCCTCGTTCGCCGGCGCCCGCTTTGGCGCTGCGACGCGGGTGGGCGGCGAGTGCCAGGATCCCCAGGCTGATCTGCCGCAGCTCGGCCGTATCGCGGACACAGCCGTGAATGACCACCCCGGCCCAGCCGTTCCGCGCCGCCAGCGCCGCCAGCTGGTCGCCCAGGAGCGCGCAGCGCAGCGAGCCGCCACCGTCCACCACCAGCACCCGCCCGTTGCCCGGTTCTTCGAGGGTCGCGCGCACCAGGCTGTTGTCCTCCAGGATCCGCAGGGTCGCGATCGGCCCGCTGAAGCTGGTCACGCCACCGAAGTGCCGCAGCAGCGGCTCACCAACCTGTACCGCGGGATGGGCGTCGCTCAGATCCGTCGTCTTGAAGCTCATACGTGCCTCCTTTGCGAAGGTTCGTCTCAGCGCTCCGGCCGCCGCGGTGCGCGGAAGCGCTCCATCCAGGCCACTGCGTAGTCGATCAAGGGGCGCTGTGGCAGCAGGATCGCTTCGGCCTGCCCCACCCGCCCCCATCGTTCGAGCCCCGTATCCGCGGCGAAGTCCGCCCCGATCTGCGGGAAGTCGGCGTCGTTCCAGTCCAGGTCCTGAAAGCGAACCCAGCGCCGCGCGCCATCCACCAGCAGCGGCGCGCCCGTGGTGATGGTGCGCTTGCTCGGGTAGTCGGCGCGATACTCGGCCAGGTGCAGCGAGGTGTTGTTGCTGTGGTCCACGCCCAGCAGCAGGACGTGGCCCTCAAGCGCGTACAGCCGCGCAAGTGGTGAGCCCTCGCCCAGGCTTGCCTCCAACTGATGGTCGGCGGTAAGATCGGCGGCGTGCCGCCCCCAGGCCGCGAACGAGACCTGCGGGTGCGCGCTGCGCCGTACACCGGGCTGGCGACGAAAGGTCTCGGCGATCGCGCCCATCCGCCAGGTCGGGGTGAGCTCCGGGTCGTAGGCGGGCATCTGTGCGCGGATGATCGGCCACCAGTGCTCGGGCACCGGTGGCGCCACCCAGCCCGCCGGGTCGGAGAGGTCGGTCGAGTGGGTGGGCATCATCAGTGTGCCCGCGGAGCCGAGCAGCGCTTCCAGGGCGAGGATCACCGCCACCGGGCCGCCACAGACCCAGCCGAGGCGGCTCAGCGCAGCGTGGACGAGCAGGGTCATGCCCGGGGTCACACCGAGGGCTGCCAGGTCGGCACGCAACGACTCGACGGTCACCGGCAGGTCGTCGCGCTGTGCCTGGTTCTGGCGCTCGGACATCGGCTCCTCCTTCCGTGCCCTACGCCAGCGGCGGATGGCGCTGCCAGCAGCGGGTGAGTTGCTCGTAGGCGTGGCCGAGGCGCAGCACGCCCAGTTCGTCGCGGGGCCGCCCGACGATCTGCAGGCCCACCGGCAGCCCCTCCGCAGTGAAGCCCGCCGGCACGGCGAGCGCCGGCGCAGCGGTGACGCTGATCCACGTGCACGAGCGCATCCAGTCCACGTAGCTCGTCATTGGCACCCCGTTGATCGCGGTCACGTAGGGCTGTTCGACCGGGAAGGGCGGCACCTGGCTCACCGGCAGCACCAGGTAGTCGTAGCGCTCGAAGAAGGCGCGCACCCGGCCGAGTAGCTCGCCGTGCAGCCGTAAGGCCCGTGCCACCTGCGTTCCACTCAGTTGGCGCCCCTGTTCGATGTTCCAGACCACCGTGTCCTTGAGCTGATCACGGTGCGCATCCAGCAGCGGGCCGAGGTTCACTTCGTAGCTCAGCGCGCGCAGGGTGAGAAAGACCTCGTCGGCGTCCCGCAGGTCGGGTGTGGCCGTTTCGACCTGACAGCCCAGGGCCACGAAGCTCGCGCGCTGCGTGGCGAAAACCGCGCTGACCTGGGGGGCCACCGGCAGGCCGCCGAGGTCAGGGCTCCAGGCGATGCGCGTGCCGCGCAGCTCGCCGTCAAGGGGCGGGGCGAACCGGCTGCCCGGTTCGCTGAGCGCAAGTGGGGCGCGTGGATCCGGCCCGGCGATGACCGCGAGCATCAGGGCCACATCGCCCACCGTGCGGGCCATTGGGCCGTCAACCGTGAGCGGCAGGTAGGGTGCCCGGTTGGGCCAGAGCGGCACACGGCCAGGGGTGGTGCGGAAGCCCACGACGTTGCAGAAGCTCGCCGGGTTGCGTAGGCTGCCGCCCATGTCGGAGCCGTCGGCCAGCGGTGCCATGCCGCAGGCCAGGGCCACGGCCGCGCCGCCGCTGCTGCCGCCGCAGGTGTTCGCCAGGTCGTAGGGGTTGCGCGTCGCGCCAAACACCGGGTTGAAGGTCTGTGAGCCGGCGCCGAACTCGGGCGTATTGGTCTTGCCGAGGCTGATTGCCCCGGCGGCCTTGAGCCGCTCGACGATCAGCGCGTCGTAGTCGGGCACGTGGTCGGCGAAGATCGGCGAGCCATAGGTGGTGCGCATACCCCGGGTCTCGAACAGGTCTTTGTGGACGACCGGCAGCCCGTAGAGTGGCGCCTGCTCGGGTGGGGGTGCGCTGCCGTGGGCCAGGGCCGCGTCGTAGGTGCGGGCCATGGCCAGGGCCGGTTCCGGCGCAAGGGTGACGATCGCATTGACCTGGGGGTTGAGGCGTTCGATGCGGCCCAGGTGGGCCTCGAGCAGTTCGACACAGGAGAGCTCACGGGCACGGATCGCCGCGGCGAGCTCCCGTGCGGTCCAGTAGCAGAGGTCTTCGGCCATGGCGGCTCCTTGGCTGGACGCAGACCGGGTTTGTGCAAGGACCATGGCGCAAGCGCCACACCCTTTTGCGGGAGGCGGACCTTATACAAGCCCCGGGTTGACGCTGATGGCCCATGATACCGCATGCCACGACAGTGCTATACTGGGAAGGATCGTAGAACGACTTCCCAGAGTCAGGACAGGCGTGAGCGAGCAGTTGTTGATCTATGGGGCGAATGGCTACACTGGCGAGCTGGTGGCTCGTCGTGCCGTCGAGCGGGGCCTGCGACCCACCCTGGCGGGCCGCAGCGCTGATGCCGTGGCGGCGGTGGCCCGGCACCTGGCACTGCCACACCTGGTCGTCGGTCTCGATGACGCCGCCGGCCTCGATGCGGCGCTCAGCGGCCGCAGTGTGCTGATCCACTGCGCGGGGCCCTTCAGCCGCACCAGCCGCCCACTGGCCGACGCCTGTCTGCGGACCGGAACGCACTACATCGACATCACCGGGGAGATCGCGGTCTTCGAGCAGCTGCAGCGCCGTGACGGCGAGGCGCGCGCCGCCGGGGTGATGCTGCTGCCGGGTGCGGGCTTCGACGTGGTGCCGAGCGACTGCCTGGCAGCCCATCTCAAACGGCGCCTGCCGGAGGCGACCCATCTCGCGCTGGCCTTCCGCGGGCTTGGCGGGGTCTCGCGGGGCACGCTGCTCACCGCCCTGGAGGGGCTGGCGCAGCAGGGGGCGGTACGCCGCGACGGGCGGATCGTGCCGGTGCCCGTCGGCCACGCGACCCGGCGGGTCGACTTTGGCCGTGGACCGGTGGAAGTGGTGGCCATTCCCTGGGGTGACGTGAGCACTGCCTGCTACAGCACCGGCATCCCGAACATCGAGGTCTTCACCTACATCGGGGCAGGCGGTGCGCGCACGCTGCGCTGGGCCCGGCCGCTGTTGCCGTTGCTCGCCGCCGGCCCGACCCGGCAGATCCTGAGCGAACTGGTGCGCCGGCGCCCCCCGGGCCCGAGCGACGCCGAGCGGGCCCGGGGCCGCAGCCTGCTCTGGGGCGAGGTTGTTGACGCGCAGGGCCGGCGCGCCGTGTCACGTCTCGTGACCCCGGAGGCCTACGCCCTGACCGCCAGCACGGCGGTGCTGATCGCCGAGAAGGCCCTGGCCGGTCAGGCGCCGCCTGGCTTCCAGACACCCGCGCTGGCCTACGGAGCCGACCTGATCCTCGAAGTTGCGGGCGTGGAACGGATCGATTGCGAGCCCTGACCCGCCCTGAATATGGAAGTAACGCCCATGACAGAGTATCCTCCCACCGACGCCGAGCCGATCGCGCCCGAACTCGATGAGCATGCTGCAGCCGAGGCGGCGCTGGCCCGCCTCGAGGATCGCAGTGGCGCCTTCACCTCGTATACCATCGCCCGGGACTTCCTGGAGTTGAGCGAGATCTTCGCCGGCTCGTTCGAGCGAGTCAAAGACGAAGACTGGAACCGTCGCTCCGACCGCCGCGCCGATGGCTGGACCATGCGCCAGGCGCTGGCCCATACGACTGCCGCTACCGAGCTGTTCAACCAGGTGATCCTCACTGGCCTGGAGGGGCGCCCGGTGGTCATTCCTGGCTTTGCCAGCCGCGACCAGCTGAAGGAGATCAACCAGGCCGCGATCGAGGCCCGCGCCGAGCAGCCCGTCCCGGAACTGGTCGCAACGTTCCTCGCTGCCCTGCAGGCTGCGGCGCGGCTCGCTGCCCCGCTTGCCGCCGAGCAATTGGGACGTGTCGTACCGGTGCCCTTCTACGGCACAGCGCCCACCGTGGCGGAGCTCTTCGGGTGCTCGCTGGCCCACGCCGGTATTATCCACGGCGCACAGCTTGCCGCTGCTCGATCGCGTCCGATCTGGATCTTCTTTCAGCCCGGCATGATGCGGCGCCAGCTCACACGCCTCTTCCACCTGCTTGGCCTGGTCTACTGGCCCGAGCGGGGGGGTGACCTGCACGCAACCATCGGGGTCAACGTCGCGGGCCAGGGTGGCGGCAGCTGGTATGTGCGTGTTAGTCCGGACGGCGGCCAGGGCAAGATCGGTCGCGCCCGCACCACCGATGTCACCTTCAGCTTCGCCAGCGCCGACCTGCTCTGCCGGTTGCTCACCTACCAGACACGGCCGTGGCGCCACATCGTGCTGCGCCGCATCCGCGTCAGCGGCAACCTGGGGCTCGCCCGGCGCATCCCACAGCTGTTTGCCCCCACGTAGGGCCAGGCCATGCCTGCGGTGGGTCGCCCGGGAGCCGCATCAGACCTATCATGCATGATTGCCGGGCCGGCTCAGCGCGAAGCGCTTTGCGCGAGCAGTTGCTGGCGCTCTTCAGCCGTGATCAGGTTGAAGCCGCCATCACGATTGAGATAGACCATCTCCTCGTTCTTCACCCGCACGACCAGGTCGGGCGCCGTGTCGCCGTTCACATCGGCCAGGCGCATCGTCACCGGTGTGAGGTCCTCCTGCGCACCGAAGAGGTACGGCCCGGGCAGCGTGCGTACGCGGTTCGCGTCGCCGCCCGGGATCTCCAGGATGACAACCTGCCGCTCCAGGTTCATCGCCACCAGGTGCGTGGGAGCGTTGGCCTCCTCGGCGCGCCCGACGTTTGCCGTTAGATGGAAGGTTCGTGGTCGCCCGTACTTGATGTCATCCATCAGGGTGCGCCCGGCGCTGATCACGCTGCTCACCAGCACATACACCGCCAGCAAGGCCAGGATGCCGGTGATCAGATAGACCATGCCCCCGACGTTGCCGAGTGACAGGTTGAACGGCACGCGCCGCTCGTTGCGTAGCTCTTGGCCACGGACGGTCATAGTGGTACCTCCTCCGCTGCGTGCAATCACAGGAGCGTTCCTGGTCCCGAAGTTGAAAAGCTCATCTGTTCGTATTAGCTCACTTGTGCTGAAGTATAACAAAAGGCTCGCCGTTCGTCAAGAACGGATTTTCTGATTCACAGGACTTGTGCGATGCCTGCCTCCCGCGTGGGGGTTTAGGGCGGCTATGTCGTCCCACGAGGGGTATGCTCGTTGGTGTCGGCGGCGCAGCCGC
>DAOUBZ010000623.1:0-5582 GCA_034432515.1 Chloroflexaceae bacterium
ACCCGCGGGTGCGGGCGCGCGCGCAGCGGCGGCGCCTCGGTATCGTGGTAGGCCAGATAGGCCACCCGCGCCGCCGCGCGGTCCGCCGGCAGGACTTCGGCCAGCGCGTTCGCGGCGATCAGCGCCTGGTCGGCGGGGCTGAGCGCGGCGCAGGCAGGACACCGGCACCAGCCGCCCGCCAGCAGGTCGTCCGGCCAGAGATGATAGACCTCGGCCTCGGGATAGGCCGCGAAGAAGGCTGTGGCCGTGCGCTGCACATGGGCGAGGGCCGCCGGATTGCTCACGCAGAAATTGTGGTCGGGGCTGCGCTGCTGCCCATCGTGGCGGAAGAGCGCCGGCCGGGTGCGGAACAGCCGCCGCGGCAGCAAGTCGCGCAAATGGTGCCCGCCGAGCTCGAGGCGCAGGCCCCGCTCACGGATGCACGGCAACAACGCGGGGCGGCGCGCGCGCCAGGCGGCCAGACGACAGGCGCCCAGCGCCGGCGCCCGGATGGTGGTGTGGATGAAGATCGTATTCAGCCGGTTGCGGGCGGCCCAGGCGATCCAGTCCTCGGCCTCGGCCAGAAAATGGTCGTGGCCGATGATCAGCCCCCGCTGCGCGATCGCGGGCCGGTCGGCGACTGCCTCCTCCGGCAGGCGCAGCACCGCGCATTGGGGGACATGCTCCGCGCCGGCGCCCGGCGCGGGCCAGCGGCAGCCCAGCGCCTCCAGCACGTCGTAGACCGCGTAGAGCAGCCCGCGCGGCCCATCACCGCGCAGACTAAAGCCGCCGGCATCGGGGCCGCGCACAAAGCCGTCACCGGCGGGGCCGTGGCGCAGCGCGATGCGCGGCCCCTGCGCCGCAGCGGTGATCGGCAGCAGCGGGGCGCCCATGCGCGCAAGCATGGCCTGCAGCTCCGTGGCGGCAAAGCGCGCCGTGGGCTGCTCGCTCGCCAGTTCGATCACCCAGGAAGAGGTCAACGTGAGGTCCATACGCCCCTGAGCATCGCTATGCCTTCCAGCGCGTGAGCAGCACGCCACTCACGATCAGCAGCGCCCCGACGGCCTGCATCCAGGTCGGCTGTTCGCCCAGCAGCGGCCAGGCAAAGAGCGCAGCCCCGACCGGGATGGCGCAGCCGTAGATCGCCGTGCGGTTCGAGCCCGCCACGCGCACACTGTTGTTCCAGAGCACATAGGCCACCACCAGCGCGATCGCCGTGGCGTAGCCCAGGCTGGCCCAGGCGCTCACACTCACCCCCGACCAGTCGAGGCGCAGCAGGTCCGGCAGGCCGAACAGCAGCAGCGCGGGCGCCCCGGTGATCGTCGTCCAGGTCGTGATCGCCAGCGGCGAGAGGCCCTGCGCCATGGTGCGCACACCCAGCGTGTAGATCGTCCAGCACACCGCACAGCCAAACAGCAGCAGATCGCCCAGCAGGCTCTCGGCGGTGAAATGCAGCTGCCCGGCCGCGACCACGAGGGCCACACCGGCAAAGGCGAGCACGATGCCGAGGACGGTGAGGCGGCGCAGGCGCTCGATGCCGAGCAGCGCGCCGAAGAAGGCAACCAGCGCCGGGGTAGTGGCGATCAGCAGCGAGGCATTGGCCGCCGTTGTGATGCGCAGGCCGTAGGTGAAGCCCAGCTGGTAGAGCGTATTGCCGACGATCCCGACCCAGGTCAACTTCCACATGACGCCCCGGGGCAGCGCCGGCCAGCCCTCACGCCAGACCAGCACCAGCCAGAGCAGCACCGCCGCCCCGGCGAAACGCAGCCCCGCAAAGGCCGGCGGCGACAACTCACGCAGCCCGATCTTCATCACACTGAAGTTCAGGCCCCAGATCAGCACCACTGCGATCATCGTCAGGTCGGTCATCGGCAGGCCGAGCCGCACCTGCGCCTCACCTGCCCGTGTCTGTGTCGCCATGAATCCTCGTTTCTTCGCACCGCTTGTTGCAACGTCCGTCTCCCGCGGTGGCGTGGGGGGCGGCTGCGTGGCGTGACACGCCACTAAAACGGAAACAGCAGCGGTACGACGACCAGGCAGAGCAGCAGCACCAACACCTGCAGCGGCACGCCGGCCCGGGCGTAATCGGCAAACCGGTAGCCGCCGGGCGCCAGCACCAGGGTGTTGACTGGCGTGGCGACCGGGGTGGCGAACGCGGTCGAGGCGGCGATCGCCGCCGCCATGAGCAGCGGCTCGGGCGCCACGCCCAGCCGGCTGGCCGCCTGCAGGGCGATCGGCATGATCAGCACCGCCGTGGCCGTGTTCGAGATGAACTGGCTCAGCACGCTCGTCAGCAGAAAGACGCCGCCCATGAGCGCCAGTGGCCCAAGGCTGCCGAACGAGCCGACCAGCGCCGTTGCGATCAGCTCGGCCCCGCCGGTTTTCTGCAGCGCAGTGGCCATTGGCAGCATCGCCGCGATCAGCACCAGGCTCTCCCAACTCATACGCGTGTAAACCGTGCTGAGCCGCACACATCCCGTCAGCACCAGGGCCAGCGCCGCCAGCAGCGCGGCAACGACCGTCGGCAGCAGGTTGGTCGCCATCACGATCAGCATCAGCAGCACGATCACGACCGCCAGTGGCCAGCGGGGCGCAAGCTGCTGTGCCTCGGCCTCCGCCAACTCCTCCGGCACGGTCGCGATCACAAAGTCGCCATAGTAGCGCTGCTCGCGCACCAGCGGCGCAAGCGTCGCGGCGGGGCCGGCCACCAGCAGCGTATCGCCGAAACGCAGCGGTGTATGGGCGTAGTCGCCGTCAAGCAGCTTGCCCAGGCGCTGGACACCGAGCACGTTCACGCCAAACTGGTTGCGCACGTCTGCCTCGATGACCGACTGGCCGATGTAGCGCGAACGGGGGGTCAGGGCCACTTCGAGCAGCAACAGGCCCGCGTCCGGGCGCACCGAGGTGGCAGGCGGCACTGGTTCGAGGCCGGGCAGCGCGGCGAGGGACCCGGCCTGGGCATCGCGCAGTTGCACCACCAGCAGGTCGCCGGCCGCGAAGCGCGTATCGGCGGTCACCGGCTGCGCCGGGCCCGGTTGTGCGCGCTCGGGCGGCCAGGCGTGAATGGCCAGCACCGTGACGCCATAGCGGGTGGTCAGTTCGCTCTCGGCGATCGATCGGCCAACCAGCGGCGACCCTGGCGGCACGCGCAGCCGGGTCAGGGCGCCCTCCACGCCATAGGCGCGGATCAATTCGCTGAGCGGCTGCTGATCGCTGCGCGGCTGGCCCTGGGCAGCCGGCGCGACACGGGCGGGCAGCAGCTGCCGGCCCACAACGGCGACAAAGACCACGGCCACGCCCAGCACCAGCGCCCCGATCGGCGTGAAGCTGAAGAAGCCGAACGGCGCGCGGCCCGCAGCGGCCAGTGCCTCGCTGGCGACGATATTGGGTGGCGTGCCGATCAGCGTCAGCATACCACCGATAAGCGCCGCGTAGCCCATCGGGATGAGCAGCTTCGAAGGGCTCACCCCCGCCCGGCGGGCCACGGCCACAACCACGGGAAGCATAATCGCCACCGTGCCAGTCGAACTGATAAACGCCGAGAGCGGGGCCACCACCAGCATGGTGGTGACCAGGATGCGTAGTTCACTGGTGCCGGCGATACGCCCCAGCCAGCGGCCCAACGCCTCGGCCACCCCGGTCTGGAGCAGCCCGTCGCCCACGACAAACAGGGCAGCGATCAGCAGCACGGTCGTGTCGCCAAACCCGGCGGTCGCCTCGGCCGGGGTGAGAATGCCGCTGAGCACCAGCGCCATGAGCGCCAGCATGGCAGTTACGTCAAGTCGAAGCCGGTCGCTGACGAACAGGACGATCGTCGCGGCCAGAATCGCAAAGACGACTGCAATCTCAACGGTCATGCGGCGGTCGATCCTACAGCTACCAGGCGCGTACTACAACGAGGGTTGTCATTCCGAGCCCTTCGCGGAGTGTACCCTGAGCCCTTCGGCGGAGTTCACCCTGAGCGAAGCGAAGGGCTCAGGGTACACTCCGCGAAGGGCTCGGAATGACAACCCTCGTTAGTATTAGGTACCCGGATCCGCTGTTAACCATTGATTAACCAGTGCGCCAGACGCCGCGCACTGTGTTATACTCGCAACAGCAATCGCCCGCGGTGGGCAAGCCACCACCGCCGTATCGCGTCCGCTGGCGCCAGCGCCGTGGCCCGGCCATCGCTGAGCAGGCTGCCGGTGCGGGCGTGCCCACAACCGATGCACGTGCTTGTGATCGGCGCTGGCCTTGCCGGTTTGACCTGCGCCCGCACCCTGCTCCGCGCCGGCCATCAACTCACGGTCCTCGAAGCCGCCGACGATGTCGGCGGGCGGGTTCGCTCCGACCTCCGCGAGGGTTTCATCCTCGATCGCGGCTTCCAGGTGCTCTTCACCGCCTACCCCGCCGCCCAACGGCAACTCAATTATCCCCAACTGGACCTCTGCCGCTTCGATCCCGGCGCAATCATCTGTGAGGGTGGCCGCCGCGCCGTGCTCACCGACCCGCTGCGCGACCACGATCCCGCGGCGATCATCGGCGCCGCGCTCACCACGGTGGTCGGGCTCGGCGACAAGCTCCGCACCATGGCGCTCGCCACCGAACTGCGCGCCCAGAGCATCGACGAGGTGCTCGCCGGGGTTGACCAGCCGACCGAGATGTTTCTGCGCTCCTACCACTTCAGCCGGTCGGCGATCGAGCATTTCTTCCGCCCCTTCTATGGCGGGATCTTCCTCGATCGCTCGCTCAGCACCAGCGCCAAGTGTTTCAAGTTCGATTTCAAGATGCTCAGTGAGGGCGAGACGGTGGTGCCCGCCCGCGGTATGGGCGCGATCAGTCGGCAGCTGGCCGCCGAGTTGCAGGCCGCCGGCGCCATCCGGCTCAATACGCGGGTCGAGGCACTGCTGAGCGAAGCGAACCGGGTGTGTGGTGCCGTGCTCGCCGATGGTAGCCAGCTCACCGCCGATGTGGTGGTCGTGGCCACCCCTGCCCCCGAGGCCGCCCGGCTGACGGGCCTGCCCACGCCCACCGGCCACGTCGGTACGACCAATCTCTACTTCGCGGGCGATCGTCCGCTCTACCACGGCAAGAAGCTGCTGCTCAACGCTGCCCCCGACGCCTTCGTCAACAACGCGGTGCTGCTCACGAACGTGGCCCCGAGCTATGCCCCGCCGGGGGCGCATCTGCTCAGTGTCACCGTGCTCGGCGTGCCCACGCTCGATGACACGGAGCTCACCGCCCGCGTCATCGCCGACCTGCGACGCATGTTCGCCGGCGACCTGGCCGCCCAATGGGCGCTGGACGGCTACCACTGCCTGCGCATCTATCGCATCCCCTATGGCCAGTTTGCCCAGCCGCCCGGCATCCACCCGGGCCTGCCCGACAACCGCAGCGGCCGCCCCGGACTCTTCTTTGCCGCTGAGTTCACCGAGGCGAGCAGTATCAATGCGGCCATGATCTCCGGCGAAAAATGCGCCGAGGCGATCCTGACTACCTGAGCTGCATAGCCGCTAGCCGCACTACCGGTGTAATACCAATTTGCTGTGCCGCTCCCGCATGGTGTCACCCTGAGCCCTTCGGCTGCGCTCAGGGTAAACTCCGCGAAGGGTCTCGGCATC
>DAOUBZ010000624.1:0-3388 GCA_034432515.1 Chloroflexaceae bacterium
AAAAGTCTTGACACCCATGTCGAACGTCCTTCAGCCTATCGACCGCTTTCCAATGCGGCCTAGCAAAAACTCTACCCTTGAAAGGAGGGGGCAGGGGGGCGGGCAAGCAGCGCATCAGGACGTCTCGGCACACCCGACCTGCCGCAGCGTGCCTCACCGGCCTCAACCGGCGTAGGTTCGCCCCTTCCAGGTCACGCCTCGCCCGCTCCGCACGTGCCACATCCCGCGTAATGCCAGCAGCAGATAGGCCAGCAGGCCGAGCGGCCAGACCAGGCCATAGGCCGGACTGAGCCGGTAGATCCGGCGGTAGAGCCAGCCCCAGAGCACGAGGCCGGCTGCCCAGGCCACAACGCCGAGCAGCGCAACAGCAATGCCCACCACGCCGGTCCCCGAGGCAGCGAGCACGCCCCCCACCCCGATCAGCGTGAATGGCCCCAGCGCCAGCGCCAGCTGGCCAAGCGCCACCTGCCAGGCGCGGGTGCCGCCGTTGCGGGCGCCGGCAGCGGCGTGCTTGGTCAGACCGTGGACCACCTCCGGCCCGTTGTGGTACATCCGCACCCGCAGATAGGCGCGCCCATCGGCGCCGCCCACCCGAAAGCCCGCCGCCCGAATGGCCTGGGCCAGGTGGACATCCTCCAGCACTGCGTTGTACACGGCGCCATGGCCGCCGATCCGGGCATAGGCCGCGCGGCGCACCAGGATGCACTGCCCGTTCGCCAGCACCTCCTCGGGCCGGACATCGGGCTGTTCAAAGCGCTCCACGGGGAAGATCGCGTCGATCAGCGCCAGAAAAGGCGGCAGCAGCGCGCGCTCCCAGAAGCTACCCAGTTCGAGAAAGGGAAAGACCGTCACCAGATCGAGTTGCCGCCGCTGCGCGTGGCTGAGCAGTGCCATCACCAGGTCGGGCTGTGGCGCCGTATCGGCATCGAGGAAGAGCAACCATTCGCCCCGCGCCGTGGTGCCGAGTTGCTGGCAGGCATGGCACTTGCCCACCCAGCCCCGGGGCAGCGGCCGGCCCGTCAGTACGCGCAGGCGCGGATCACTCGCGAACCCGTCGAGCACGGCCCGGGTGCCATCGGTCGAGGTGTCATCGAGCACCAGCACCTCGAAGCGCGGATAGCGCTGGGCCAGCGCCCCGGCCACGCAGCGCCCAATGCTGCGCTCTTCGTTACGCGCCGGGATGAGCACCGAGACCAGGGGCGCAGCGGCTGGCGGCCGATCGGGCGTCGCCAGAACGGGACGGGCCCGCAGGCGCGCCCACGCACGCGCATAACCGGCGAGCAGCAACACGGTCGCAAGCGTGGCGGTCATCAGGGTAATAACCATGGCGCCCTGGCGGTATGCATCCCAGCTTCGGCTGAAGGGTTGCGCAGCGCGCTGGTCCTGCGCGGTACCACAGGATTATACCCCATGTACCGCATCCCAAGGCCGGCGCGCTAGCGAAAAGCACTGCAAGCCAGGCAAAAACGGCGAACATCTACGTTGGTATACACGGATCGGATTTCCCTGCGCACACCTGCCCCTGCATCGAGCCCCAACCCGGCGTGGGCGCCAGAAAAGGCAAGGTGCTATGCCTGCAGTTGCCCTGGTTTCGCTCTCCCTAACGCTGGCGATCGCCGCGGGCCTGGTCGCGGCCTACGCCTGGAGCCGGCGCTACGATCGGCGTAGCCGTCCGTTCACCCTACTGATGGAGGCCCTCGCAGCACTGCCCGATGGCATGATCGTGCTGGATCATGATCAGCGGGTCGCCGAGATCAATGCCGCAGCCAGCCAGTTGCTAGGCACAACGCAGCGCACCGCCCTTGGCCGGTCGCTGGCCAGCCTGCTGGACACGACACCCCACGGTGCGGCGCTGCGCCCAGTGCTCGACAACCTGACCGAACCGAGTACCCGGCTGCTGAGCTACGTCGACGCGGCAGGCGAACAGACCCTGGAGGTGCGTATCCGCCCGCTCCAGGCCACGAATGGCGCCGTGGCCGGCGCGTTGCTCCTGCTCCGCGATGTGAGTGAACGCATCCACGCCGAGCAGAGCCGGGTGCAGCATCTCGCCGAGTTGAGCCTGATCAACCGCGTCGCGCGCGCCGCCAACGCCGCGGTCGACGCCGAGGGGCTGGTGCGGACCGCCGCCGAGACCATCGCCGCGGCCGGGATCTGGGATCGGGTCACGGTCGGCCTGCTCGCGCCCGATGGCGTCCAGCTGCGGATCGTCGCCGATATCACTCCGGAGGGCCAGACGGCCGGCTACGAGGGCCAGCTGATCGGCGGCGCTGAGGGTGAGGCGCTGATCGCGCTCCTACGGGCCGGCGAGAGCCAGATGCTCGATATGAGCGACCCGCCAACCGCCGCGAGCGCCCTGGGCCAGGCGCTTGTTCGCGAGGGTGTCGGCCACTTGCTGCTATTGCCGCTCTACCACCAGGGGGCGCCGCTAGGCATGCTCGCGCTGGGCACGCGAACCCGTAGCCACAACAGCCCGGCCCTGCCCCGCGTCGCCGAGACGATCGGCGAACTGATCACTGATGCCGTGGTGCGCGCGCGGCTCTATGACGAACTGCACCAGGCCGACCGGCTGAAGGGTTCGTTCCTCGCCAGCGTTAGCCACGAGTTGCGCACTCCACTCACCGCGATCATCGGCTATGTGGAACTGCTGCGCCGAGGCGGCTATGGCCCGCTTGATGAGCGCCTGCAGGAGCCTCTGAGCTATATGCATCTGAGCAGCACCACGCTGCTGCGCATGATCAATGACATCCTCGACTACACCCGCGCCGAGGCAGGGCACCTGCGCTTTGATCTGCAGCCGGTGGACGTGCGCCACGTGATTGCCAATGTGGTGGGCCAGCTACAACCCCTGATCCAGGAACGGGGCCTCGCCTTTGAACTGGAGATCGCGCCGGGACTGCCCTATGTCCAGAGCAACAAGGCCCGCCTCGAGCAGATCGTCACCAACCTGCTCAGCAATGCGGTCAAGTTTACTGAACAGGGCCAGGTGGCGGTACGCGCGTGGCAGGTGGGCGACCGTGTGCGCCTGAGTGTGTCCGACACGGGCATCGGCATCGCACCGGAGCACCAGGAACTGATCTTTCAGGAGTTCCGCCGCGTGGAAGCGTCATCGCGCCGGGCGGGCGGCACCGGCCTGGGTCTGGCGATCAGCCGCCGGCTCGCCGCGTTGATGGGCGGCTCGATCAGTGTCGAGAGCACACTCGGTCAGGGCTCGACCTTCACGGTCGACCTCGCAGTCTTCCACGATTTTGACCAGGACGCTAGCCTGGTGGCCCGGGGGAACACAAATGAGCGGCCCGCACCCTCGCCGGCAGCACGGGAGGTTGCGGCTTAGTGTGGCATCAGAGCTTCGTGTCGGGTTGTTGGGCCGAAGCATTGGCTGCGCCAATGC
>DAOUBZ010000625.1:0-2509 GCA_034432515.1 Chloroflexaceae bacterium
AGCCGCGAAGCAAAGTCTGCTTCGCGGCTCTCCGGCTTTGCGTGAGCCTGTCGGCCGTGATCTGCAAGGGCTTACAGCGGCACCGCCAGGCTGGGCAGGAGCGTGAGCAGCCCCTCCACCCGTTCGCGCAGGTCGTCGCGCACGCTGCGAAAGGCCTGCAGCCGCGCGCCGGCATCGGGCACTGCCGCCGGGTCGGCAATGCTCCAGTGGAGCTGGGTCGCCGCCCGCAGCCACACGGCGCACTCCTCGCGCGCGATGTCGCAGACGGTCACAACCACGGCCGAGGCGATCTGCTCGAGAGCATCCACGTGTTTGGCCTGCTGATAGCCGATGTCGATACCGGCTTCGGCCATCACCTGGACCGCCAGCGGGTGCAGCGTGGCCGGGTGGGTGCCGGCGCTGCGCACGCTGAGCCGCGCGCCGCTGAGCGCGCGCAGCCAGCCCTCGGCGATCTGCGAGCGCGCGCTGTTGGCCCGGCAGAGAAAGACCACTGTGGGCGTCCAGGGCAGGGTAGGCACGGTCGCCCCGGGGAGCCCCAGTTCCGCGCCGAACTGGCGGTGCAGCGCGGCCAGCCCGGCCAGGTTCGCGCCATAGTAGGTTGCGCGGGCGTCGGCGTCGCTGCGATGGGCATGCACTAGCCCCGCCTGGCGCAGCATGTTCAGATGGTAGGAGACCAGGTTCTGGGCCAGCCCGGTCCGCTCGACCAGTTCGCCCACCTGGCAGTCGCTGTGGCGCAGCAGTTGCAGCAGCCGCCAGCGGGTATCGTCGGCGACCAGCTTCAACCGCTCCAGCGCCGAGCGCGCCTGCTCGCCCGCTTCGTCCATAGGGTCTGCCTCGTAGGCCAACACAACCAGCGGGCGCCATGGTACCAGATCCGCCAGCCGGGCTCAACCCCCGGATTCGCGGGCAATGCGGTACAATAGCCGTACCGAACCTATCCCTTGCTCGTCAATGGTGACGCCTATGATGCCCGCCCTGTTTCAGCAGCAGCCCCCGCTCCTCGGCAACCAGTACCACGCCGATCGTGTGCTGTGCTCGTTCCTCCGGCGCGCGCTCCCACCGGCGGTGCTCGCGACCGCCGAGCCCGATCTCGTGGCCCTTGGCGAGCAGGCCGGCGGCGAACTCTACCGACTCCAGCTGGACGACCGCCGCAACGAGCCGCAGCTCACCCAGTGGGATGCCTGGGGCGAGCGGGTGGACCGGATCGAGCTCTCGCCGCTCTGGCAGCGCGCGGCCCGGCTCGCTGCCACCTACGGGCTCGTCGCCCTGCCCTACGAGCAGCCCTATGGTGCTGCCTCGCGTCTGGTCCAGTTTGCCCTGGCCTATCTCTTCCACCCCTCCACCGATGTCTACACCTGCCCGCTCGCGATGAGCGATGGCGCCGCCCGGACCTTGCTGCAGGCCGGCGACCCGGCGCTGATCGAGCGGGCGCTGCCGCGCCTCACCAGTCGCGACCCGGACCACTGCTGGACGAGCGGCCAGTGGATGACCGAACTGACCGGCGGCTCGGATGTGGGCCGCAGCGAGACGATCGCGCGCCCCGAGGCCGATGGGAGCTGGCGGCTCTACGGCCGCAAGTGGTTCACCTCAGCCACCACCAGCCAGATCGCCCTGGCCCTGGCCCGCCCGGAGGGCGGTGTTGCGGGCAGCCGTGGGCTAGCCCTGTTCTACCTGGAGTTGCGCGACGCCAATGGTCGGCTGCAGGGGATCCGTGTCAACCGGCTCAAAGACAAGCTGGGCACGCGCAAGGTGCCGACCGCCGAACTGAGCCTGGAGGGCGCCCCGGCCAGGCTGGTGGGTGTGCCGGCCGGCGGCGTGCGCGCGATCGTGCCGATGCTCCAGGTTACCCGCACCTGGAACAGCGTGATGGCTGCAGCATTTATGCGCCGGGGCATTGCCCTCGCCCGCGACTACGCCCGCCGCCGCGTGGCCTTCGGCGCGCCGCTGAGCCGCCAGCCACTGCACGGCGAGACGCTGGCCGGCCTGCAGGCCGAATTCGAGGGAGCCTTCCACCTGAGCTTCCTGGTGGCCGGGCTGCTCGGCGCCGACGAGGCTGGCACCAGCGACACGGAGCAGGGGCACCTGTTGCGCGTGCTCACCTCGGTGGCCAAGTTGACCACCGGGCGCCAGGTGGTCGAGGTGCTCAGCGAGGTGATCGAGGCCTTCGGTGGCGCGGGCTACGTCGAAGACACCGGGTTGCCCACCCTGCTGCGCGATGCCCACGTTTTGCCGATCTGGGAGGGGACGACCAACGTCCTGGCGCTCGATACGCTACGCGCCCTGGCCCAGCCGGGAGCCTGGCATGCGCTGAGCGGCTTTGTCGAGCGGCTCGGCGCCCGGCTCGCCGACAGCGAACTGGCCGCCGCGGGGCGTCAGGCTCGCGCGGCGCTCGACCACGCGCGGCGCTGGTACGCCACGGACAGCTCACGCGAGCGCCTGGAGCGGGGCGCCCGCCGCCTCGGCCTGACCATCGGGCGCAGCCTGGAACTGGCCCTGCTGATCGACCACG
>DAOUBZ010000626.1:0-5985 GCA_034432515.1 Chloroflexaceae bacterium
ACCACCACCAACACAACCTGAAATAACCGGGGTTTGGGGCTTGCCCCAAGACCATTGACAGTAATGACGCAGCGTGTTATACTGATCCTATAACGCACTGCGTTATACACTGCCAGGGCTGTGAAGTATATGGTATGATTGTGCACGCTATGGCAGCGTATGAGCTATAGACACGAGGAGGACGACCATGACGAGCGCCGAGGAGATCGAGGTCAACGTCCGGCAGATCGAAGAGCCGACGACACCCCCGGAGGCGACCCTCCAGGTGTTCGAGGTGATGCGCAAGCTGCTGCTGGCTGGCGTGGGCGCCTTCGCGCTGAGCCGTGACGAGGCCGAGGCGTTCATCAACCGGCTGGTGGAGCGCGGTGAGCTCGCCCAGAAGGACGCGCAGCATCTGCTGGACGAAACGATGGCGAAGTTCCGCAGCGCAGCGCAGCCGAGGGTCAGCCAGGCTGAGAATCGGGTCAGCGATATCTCGACCCAGGTTGAGAACAACCTGGAGCAGTTCCTGAACCGGCTCAACATTCCGTCGAAGCGCGACATCGACGAACTGAGCGCCAAGATCGCCCAGCTCTCCGCGCGGGTTGAGGAACTGCGCCGCCAGCAGGAACTTGCGGCCAAGCCGCGCGCCCACAAGGCGGCGGACACCAAGGCCGAAGAGCCGAGCGCAGCGTAGGCTCACGGTGATCCACGCGCCGGGCTGGGGGTCATCCCCCCTGGTCCGGCGCGTTCGTCTGCAAGCAGAGCACGGCCCCAACGCGGCGTGTTATAATAGGCGTACCGCAACCCTGGGATAGCAGCGCATATGCATATCATCAAGAAGTACGCCAACCGCAAGCTGTACCATACGAACCAGAAGCAGTACATCACGCTCGACGGCATCGCGAAACTGGTGCAGGACGGCGAGGCGGTTCAAGTCCTCGATAATGAGACGGGCGAGGATATTACCCCGAGCATCCTCGCACAGGTGGTCCTCCACGTGCGTGGCCGCACGGGCCCCCAGTTGCCCACCCAGATGCTCACCGGTCTGATCCAGCTCGGTGGCGATACCCTGGCCAATGTGCGGCGCACGCTGTTCTTCTCTTTCGGCGGCGACGACCTGGTCCACTCCGAGATCGAACGGCGGCTGGCCCTGCTCGTGAACGCAGGCGAGCTCGGTGCCGTCGAGGGCGATCGGCTGCGCGACCTGCTGCTGCGCAAGGAGTTCAGCCAGGGCGGTGACCAGAAGGGTGGCGAACGCGCCGCCGAGGTGCCGTCCCATAACGATGTCGTCCGACTCCATGCCCAGGTCGACGCGCTGACCCAGGCTGTCGATCGGCTGCTGCGCGAGCAGCACAAATAGTAGGCCGCAGCGCGAACCAGGGCAACGAGGCTTCTATGCAGCGAAGCAAGACCGCACTTGTGCTTGCCGGTGGAGGGATCGCCGGCGCCGCCTATGAGATCGGCGCCCTCTGCGCCATCGACCAGTTACTCGAACACCTCTCGGTCAATGAGTTCGATATCTACGTCGGTACGAGCGCCGGTGGCCTGATCGGGGCCTGCCTCGCGAATAACATCTCGCCCCGTACGCTGCTCTCCGTCCTCGAAAGCTCCATCCTTGGCATCGACCAGCTTGAGCCACAACACCTGTACTCGCTCAATGTTCCCGACTTGCTGAGCCGCATCAGCCGCCTGCCGGCGGCCCTGGTCGAGCTGGTCCGCCGCATGTTCAGCGAGGGTAGCGCGGTCTCATTGCTCGACCTGGTCGAGGCGCTTGCCGTCAGCCTGCCGAATGGCATCTATGACTCGCTCGCCCTCGAAGGGTATGTCCGCTCCGCCCTGTCGCTGCCGGGCCGCTCCAATCGCTTCGCCGACCTGCCGCGTGAGCTCGCGATTATCGCGACTGACCTCGATAGCGGTGAGCGGGCCGTCTTCGGCTATCCACCGCTCGATGATGTGCCCATCTCGCTGGCGGTCTGCGCCTCGGCCGCTATCCCGCTGTTCTATCGCCCGGTGCGCATCGGTGACCGGGATTATATTGACGGCGGCATCCGCGGTACGGCCAGTCTCGATGTGGCGATTGAACGGGGTGCGGAGCTGATCGTCTGCATCAACCCGCTCGTACCCTTCGATAATAGCCGCCACCTGAATGGCCAGCCGTTCAGCGACGAGGGATTGACCCGCATCGGCAATCAGGTCTTCCGTACCTTTATTCACGCCGGCCTGCACTACCATATCAAGCAGGTGCGCCGCCGCCACCCCGAGGTTGATATTATCCTGATTGAGCCCGCTCGCCAGGATCACGTGATGTTCAGCGATAACACCATGCGCTACCGGACGCGCCTGATGCTCGCCCGTCACGGCTTCGAGACGGTGGCTTCGCATCTCAATGACCATTATGCCTACTACCGTGAGTTGATGCTGCGCCACGGCATCACGATCAATAATGAGCGGATCAACCACGACCTGCAGAACCTCAGCGCCATCGGCGAGGATTATCGCTCCGTCAAGGCGGCCCTGGTCTCCGCCGGGTCGCTGCATAGCGCCCCCGCTGGCCTGGCCCTGACCCTTGCCGAGCTCGACCGCCTGCTCGCCCGGCTCGAAGAGGTGCAACCCTCCGGCGCGTAGGCTACGCGCGCCGGAGGGGGCGCCTCGACCGTCGTCCGGCGCGTCCCCCAGCCCTGGGCAAGGTACGGAAAGCTTATGCTCGCTCCCACCCGCCGCGCGTTGCTTCGCCTGCTCGCGCTGCTTGCCATCCTCCTCGCCGCAGTTCCGCCCGTTACCCCACCGGTCGCTGCACAAGCCGAGGCGCCCCTGTTCAGTGGCAGCCCGACCAGCCTGGCGGCAAGCGTCACGCTCGGAAGCACCAGTGACGTGAGCCTTACGCTGCGCAACGAGAGCGCCGACGCCCTCGTGCCGCGCCTCTACGAGGCGCTCGCCGACAGCGCACGGCCGGCCAGCCGCCCCGCCAGCGCGCGGGTGCCGCTGCCGGGCCAGCCCCGGCGCGTTGACCCGCAGATCGCCCGCGAGCTGGCAAGCAGCGCCGATGGCCAGACTGACCTGCTGGTCGTGCTCGCCGACCAGGCCGATCTCGGCGCGGCGTATGCGATCCGCGACTGGGACGCCCGCGGTGAGTATGTCTACCAGACGCTGCGCGACCACGCCACGGCCAGCCAGCGCGCGCTCCGGGCGCTGCTCGACGCACGCGGGCTGGCTTACCGCCCGCTCTGGATCGTGAACGCGCTCGCCGTCCGCGGCGATGCCGCCGCGGTGGCCGAACTGGCCGGGCGCGCTGAGGTGGCCGAGCTGCGTGCCAACCATACCCTTACGCTTGAGCGCCAGCCCGGGGCCGGCAGCGCCCAGATCACCAGCTCGCCCTGTGCCGCCGGCAGCGATGACGCCTGCTGGAACATTACCCTGGTCGGGGCCAACCGCGCCTGGCGTGACTTCGGCGTGCGCGGCGAGGGCATTACGGTCGCCAGTATCGACAGCGGCGTGCGCTACGACCATCCGGCCCTGGTTGGCCAGTACCGCGGCAATCGCGGCACGGGCTTCGACCACAACTACAACTGGTTCGATCTCTATGGCAACTCGTTGACCCCGCTCGACTCGGGCAACCACGGCACCCACACCATGGGGACGATGGTGGCCCGTGGCAGCTCGGCGAGCCAGCCGGCGGTGGGCGTGGCGCCCGGCGCGCGCTGGATCGCGGCCCGCGCCTGCTCGGCCCGCGAATGCAGCGAGGTCGACCTCATCCTCGCCGCCCAGTGGCTGCTTGCGCCGACCGACCTCGCAGGCAACAATCCACGCCCCGACCTGCGTCCCCACGTGATCAATAACTCCTGGACCGCCGGGCAAAATGCCACCTGGTACACCGGCTATGTGGCGGCCTGGCGCGCTGCCGGGATCTACCCCGTCTTCGCAGCCGGCAACAGCGGCAGTCAGCCTGGTTGCGGCAGCATCCAATCACCCGGCGATTATGTCAATGTGACGGCGGTGGGCGCCACCGACAACAACGACTGGCTGGCAGGCTTCAGCAGCATCGGGCCGACGGCAGATGGGCGGATCAAGCCCGACCTGACGGCGCCAGGGAGCGGGATCTATTCCACCATCGCCGACCCGAACCGCCTCTATGGCACCAGCAGCGGCACCTCGATGGCCACTCCCCACGTGGCCGGCAGTGTGGCCCTGCTCTGGTCGGCCAACCCGAGCCTGATCGGCGACTACGAGGCCACCTATGCGCTGCTCACCGCCGCGGCCCGCCCGCGCACCGAGGACCCGCGCTTCCCGGTCGAGCTCTATCCGGCCTGCCAGCCCGGCACGACGCCGAACAACCTCTACGGCTACGGGCGCCTCGATAGCTATGCGGCGGTGGCCCGGGCCAGCGTCGATGTACCCTGGCTACGGCTCCCGACCCAGCCGCTCGGCCTGCTTGCGCCCGGCGCCAGCCTGACGCTGCAACTCACCCTCGACGCGCGCTACGTGCCCGGCCCCGGCCGCTACCAGGCCCGCGTCCTCGTCCACGGCCCCGACCTGGGCCGCGCGCCGCTGGTCATCCCGGTCACGCTCACGGTGCCTGCCGATCCGAGCCACGCCACGCTCACGGGGCGCGTCACGCGCGCGGCTGATGGGCAGCCGCTCCAGGCAACGGTGGCCGTCGTCGACGGTGCGCGGGTGGCCACTGATGCCGAGGGCCGCTACCAGCTCGTGCTGCCACCGGCGCTCGAGCCCTATACCCTGGTGGCCAGCGCCCGCGACTACATCGCGCGCGAGCAGCAGGTACGGCTCGGCCCGGGGGAAACGGTGAGCCTGGATTTCGTGCTCGACACCGATATCCCGCGCCTGGCCGCCGATACGACGCCGCGTAGCCTCACGCTGTCCTTCGCGGAGGCGCGCACGCTGCCGATCACGATCAGTAACCAGGGCAGTCGTACCCTGAGCTACACCGTCGCGCTGCCGAACGATGCCTTCGGCGGCTGGCGCAGCGATGAGCCGGATGGCCCGCAGGCGACGTGGATCGAGCCGCCGGACGATGCGGTGCTGGTCACCCTGGGCGACGACGAGGCCAGCGGCCCGGTGCCGATCGGCTTTCCGTTCCCCTACTACGACGGCAGCTACGAGCAGCTCTACATTGCCTCGAACGGCTTCATCAGCTTCTCACCGCTCCCGAGCGAGAGCCTGGGCTACAGCCGGTCGTGCCTGCCGCTGAACGAGACCCCCGGCCCGGCGATCGTTCCGCTGCGGGTCGACCTGGACCCCGGCAAGGCGGGAGCCGCGGTGAGTTATGCCCAGACCTCGGCAGGCCTGCTCATCAGCTGGGTGAACGTGCCCCTCTACAACGACAACGCCACGCGGCTGAGCTTCCAGGCCCTGCTGCGCCCCGACGGGCGGATCAGCTTCAACTACCGGCAGCTCGGCACCCTCCCGCTCAGCGAGTCGGCCAGCTACGGCCTGCAGCAGAACTACCGCCAGGTCCAGACCCTTGGCTGCAAGGCTAGCCTGAGGTTGGCCGACGGCCTGAGCGTGGAGCTGCGCCCGCAGATGCCAACCCGGGTCTGGCTGACGGTCGAACAGCCGGCGGGCAGTCTGGCGCCCGGCGCGACGAGCGACCTGACGGTGCAACTCCGCTGGATCCCACCGGTGGCCGGCGGCTGGCCCGCCAGTGGCGTGGTCGAACTGGAGACCAACGACCCGACCCGGCCGCGGGTGCGCTTCACGGTACGGCTCACCACCAGCGCGGCGCCCTATCGCAGCATCTTCCCCTGGATGGCTAACCGGCGGGTCCGGTGAGGGTGCTGGTTGTTCTGGTTGATGATGCCCCCCCGGGCACCGGTGTTTGAGGGCAGACAGAACCTTTGGGCGCATTCGCAAGATAGGGCATAGGGACGCCCTGGAGGTATTCACCTCTCAGGTGTAGGTTTTTGGGGAGTTGCGCCCCCAGGCCCCACATACCCCACCCCCCTACCCCCTCCCCTGGTAGGGGAGGGAGCCAGAATCTGGCGTTGC
>DAOUBZ010000627.1:0-8226 GCA_034432515.1 Chloroflexaceae bacterium
CGCGGAGTGTACCCTGAGCGAAGCGAAGGGCTCAGGGTGAACTCCGCCGAAGGGCTCAGGGGAACCTCCGCCGAAGGGCTCGGAATGACAACCCTCATTGTAGTACTAATCGAGGGCGAGCGTCTGCCGGAGCTCCATGATCTGGTCACGGAGGCTGGCGGCCTTTTCGAACTGCAGATCGCGGGCGGCCTGCTTCATCTGTTTTTCGAGATCCTTGATCAGCTTATGAACCTCCTCGCGCGGGATCTCGCTGAGGACGGCCTGGGGGGACTGGGCCTTGCCGCCCACGCTGTACTCGCCGCGCTCCTCGGCCATGCGCTTGATGCGGTCGGTGAGGTCGCGCACGTCCTTGGAGATGCCGACCGGGGTGATGTTATGGCGCAGATTATGGGCCAGCTGGATGTCGCGCCGGCGCTGGGTCTCGCGGATAGCCGCCTCCATCGAAGGGGTCACGTTGTCGGCATACATGATGACCTGGCCGTCGATGTGGCGCGCGGCGCGGCCGATGGTCTGGATCAGCGAGGTCTCGGAGCGCAGGTAGCCCTCCTTATCGGCGTCGAGGATGCAGACCAGGCTGACCTCGGGTAGGTCGAGGCCCTCGCGGAGCAGGTTGATGCCGACCACCACATCGTAGACGCCGAGGCGCAGGTCGCGCAGGATCTCGACCCGTTCGAGGGTGTCGATGTCGGCGTGGAGGTACATGGTGCGGATGCCGACCTCCTTAAGGTAGTCGGCGAGATCCTCGGCCATGCGCTTGGTGAGTGTGGTAACGAGCACGCGCTGTTTGCGCGCGACGCGCTGGCGCACCTCGGCGATCAGGTCATCGACCTGGCCCCGGGTGGGCCGGACGTGGATGACCGGATCGAGCAGGCCGGTGGGGCGGATGATCTGCTCGACGATCTGCTCGCTGTGCTCGCGCTCGTAGGGGCCGGGTGTGGCCGAGACGTAGATCGCCTGGTAGACGTGCTGCTCGAACTCCTCGAACTGGAGCGGGCGATTGTCGAGGGCCGAGGGCAGGCGGAAGCCATAGTCGACCAGGGTCTGCTTGCGCTGGCGGTCGCCGAGGAACATGCCGCGCACCTGGGGCAGGGTGATGTGGCTCTCATCGACGAAGAGCAGGAAGTCATCAGGAAAGTAGTCGAGCAGCGTCCAGGGTGTCTGGCCGGGGGTGCGCCCGTCCATGTGGCGCGAGTAGTTTTCGATCCCGGAGCAGTAGCCCACCTCGCCGAGCATCTCGAGGTCGTACATAGTGCGTTGCTTGAGGCGGGCGGCCTCGAGCATTTTGCCGGCGGCTTCGAGCTCCTGCAGACGCTCGCCCAGTTCGTCCTGGATGTTGCGTACGGCGACGGCGAGTTTCTCTTTGGTGGTAACGAAGTGCTTAGCGGGGTAGATATCGACGGCAGTGCGAGTGAGCAGCAGTTCGCCGGTGAGCGGGTCGAACTCGGTGATCCGCTCGACCTCGTCGCCCCAGAACTCGATGCGCAGGCCGGTTTCGCTGTTGGCGGGCATAATGTCGAGCGTATCGCCACGAACGCGGAAGGTGCCGCGATGAAAGTCGATGTCGTTACGCTCGAACTGCAGGTCGATCAGCTGGCGCAGCAGCTTGTCGCGGTTGCGCACCTCTCCCTGGCGCACGGGGATGACCACCTGGCCATAGTCGTGGGGTGAGCCGAGGCCGTAGATCGCCGAGACCGAGGCGACGATCAGCACGTCGCGGCGGGTGAAAAGGGCCTGGGTAGCGGCGTGGCGCAGGCGGTCGATCTCCTCATTGATCGAGGCTTCCTTCTCGATGTAGAGATCCTTGGCGGGGACGTAGGCCTCGGGCGTGTACTCGTCGTAGTAGGAGATGAACATCTCGACAGCGGCGTCGGGCAGAAAGTCGCGGAACTCGGCCCAGAGCTGGGAGACGAGCGTCTTGTTATGGGCCAGCACCAGCGCCGGGCGCTGGGCCTGCTCAAAAACCTTTGACATCACAAATGTCTTCCCGGTTCCCGTGGCACCGAGAAGCGTCTGGTGTCTGTAGCCATTATTCAGGCCCTCGACGAGTTTTGTGATCGCCTGAGGCTGGTCGCCGGTCGGCGTATAGGGGGCTTCAACCCGGAATGACATAGGTGTTCTGTTCGCTTCCTGAGAAGCATGTAGCCCTGGTGGGGGCCGACGCGTTGGCGTAGCCAGAGCCCTGGTAGGGGGCCGGCGCCCCTACGGGCATTATAACGCACGGGCGTGCCTTTTGCATGCTGCGTATGGTCGATTCGTACACATGTTCGCCTAACGGGGCATCAACGGGGCGAAGATGACGACCGGCGCCGTGAGGGGCGTGGCGAACAACTCTTCGACGCCGGCGGTCTCCTGGTCGGCGCGGTAGACCACCAGGTCGCCGCGCGGCCGCACCGCGAAGCTGCGCACGGCGCCGCGCGGTACCAGGCTTCCGCTGAGCAGGACGGGGCTGCTGGGGCCACTGACCAGGTTGGCGAACAGTTCGTTGGCGCCGCTGGCCTGGCGGTCGGCGAGGAAGATAATGCGATCGCCGCGAGCGGTGATGCTGAAGGGCCCAACACTGCCTCCGGGGGCGAGCGGGCCGCTGCGCCGGACAGGCACGCCGCCGCCCAGATGGACGCTGAACAGTTCGCTCACGCCGGGCTGCTCCTGCGCGCCGCGGTAGACGATGCGGTCGCCGCGGGGGGTGAGGGCGAACTGGGTGACCGTGCTGCCGTCCCAGCGGGGCATGTCGAGGCGCCGGGGCAGCTTGCCGCCGGCGATCGGCGTGCTGAAGAGTTGATCCTGGGGCCCACCGGCCAGGGCGACGCGGACGAGCACGATAACGCTGGTCGCGTCGGGGTTGATCGCGAAGCGTATGACGCCGCCGCCGGGCCCTGGCGGGCTGTTGAGGCGCACGGCGGGGGCATCGCCGGCCAGCGGGGCGCTGTAGAGCTCGGGCACGCCAGGTGTCTCGTGGTCGGCGCAGTAGAGCACGAAGCGTCCGTCGGGGCTGACGAGCAGGGGCGCGAGCTCGGCGAGCTCGCCGAGCTCCCAGGGGCCTCGCTGCCCAGCGCACTGGGCACCGCTCAGCACACCGGCGCCGGGCCGGGCCGGCGCGCTCACGCGCACGGCGGGCCCGCCGAGCAGTGGTACACTGAAGAGCTCAAACGCCTCGTCGCTGGCCTGGTCGGCGATGTAGGCGACGCGATCGCCAGTAGGCGCGATGGCGAAGGCCGTTACGTTACCGCCAGGCGCGAGGGGCGGGTTGAGTGGCAGGATGGCGCCCCCGGCCACGGGCACGCTGAAGAGCTCGCTGGTTCCGACTGCGCGCCCATCGGCGAGGAAGACGACGCGCGCGCTATCCGGGCTGAAGGCGAAGGCGCCGATCGCGCGGCCCGCAGGCAGGCTGGTGAGGCGCGTGGGCGCGTTGCCGCCGGCGATCGCTGCGCTGTAGAGATCCACGACCCCGCCGCGCCGCTCAGCGCCGAGGAAGACGACCGACCGGCCGTCGGGGCTGAGTTGGAAGGCGCCGACCCCGCCGGCCGCCAGCGCGCCGTTGAGTCTGGTCACGTCGCCACCCGTGGTGGGCACGCTGAACAGCTCCGCCAGACCGTCGCCGTCCTGGTCGGCGCGGTAGACCACGCGGCGGCTGTCGGGGCCGAGGCGGAAGGCGAGCACGCTGCCGCCGGGCGCCAGGTCATCGTTGAGGCGGCGTGGCGCGTCCGGGTCGTTGAGCGCGTTGCTCCACAGCTCGAAGCCCCCATCGACATTGGCATCAGCGAGGAAGACCACCGTGGCCCCATCGGGCGTGATGGCGTAGTCAGTCACGTCACCGGCCACCGCAGTGCTGACATTGAGGGTCTGGCGGGGACCACCGCCCAGCGGTGTGGCCACCAGGTCAAACAGCTCATTGGCGCGCTGGTCGGCGCGGAAGATGACGCGGGTGCCTGTCGCCAGCGGGCTGAGCGCGAAGTCGGCGACGTTGCCGCCGGCGGGCAGCGGGCCATTGAGGCGCACCGGGCCGCCGCCGGCGATCAGCACCGAGAAGAGCTCGGTCATAGCGGCGTGCTCCTGGGCCGCGCTGTAAACCACACGCTGGCTCCCAGGGGCGATCGCGAAGCGGGTAACGCTGCCACCGTCCGGGAGGGCGCTGTTGAGCACCGTCGGGCCGGCCTGGCCGAGGATGGGGGCGCTCAGCAATTCGTTGACCCCGTCGGTACGGTAATCGGCAAGAAAGACGACGCGGGCGCCGTCAGGGCTGATCGCATAATCGAGCACGTCACCGGCGTCGATGGTTGGCAGGCCGATCAGTGCGGGGGTGCTGCCATCGCGCTGTACGCTGATCAGGGCATACTGGTTGTCGCTGACGAGATCGGCGAGAAAGACCACCCGCTCGCCGTCGGGGCTGAG
Organism: Chloroflexaceae bacterium; assembly: GCA_034432515.1. Lineage (GTDB taxonomy): Bacteria > Chloroflexota > Chloroflexia > Chloroflexales > Chloroflexaceae > JACAEO01. The sequence continues at coordinate 4,390 of DAOUBZ010000627.1, forward strand.
CTGGAAGTCGACTACGTCGCTCGCGCTGCTGGCAATGCCGCTGACCAGTTGCGGATCGGAGGGGGCGCCCGGCCCGCCCACGGCCGTCACACGAAAGAGTTGGTAGCGTCCCGGGGTGGCATCGGCGATGAAGAGTACCTCGGTGCCATTAGGGGCGAAGGCATAGGGGCGCGGATCGGCCGAGGGGGGCGGCGGGGGCGCGTCGGCCGGGCCGGGGCGCGCGACGGAGCTTCCCGCGCCGAAGGAGGTGAGACGCTGGACCACGAAGGAGGGGCCGGCAATGGTGCTGACGGCGAGATTGAGGCTGCCGGTTGCCGGGTCGCTAAAGCGGTAGAGCGCGCGCTCGCCCGCCGGGCTCAGCACGAAATCGACGGCGCTCGGGCCGCCGGGCGCGCCGAGGGCGCCGAGGGTGATATCGGCCGCGGCGGCCCCGCCGGTGAGTGGCGCGCTGAAGATCGCATAGCGCCCCTCCTGGCGCGGATCGAAGCGGAACACGACGCGCTGGTTGTCGGCGCTGAGCGCGAAGTCGGGGGGCACGCCACCGATCGCCGAATCGCGCGGGTTGAGCCGGGTCTCCGGGGCGCCGAGCGCGAGCGGCACCGAGAAGAGATCGTAGCGCTCGTCGGCGTCACGGTCGGCGCGGAAGACCACCGTCCCGCCGTCGGGGCTGAGCGCGAAGCTGGTCACGTTGCCGCCCGGGGCGAGCGGCTGGTTGAGCGAAACCGGCTCGCCGCCGGCGAGGGGCACGCTGAAGAGCTCGAAACGTTCGTCGGCGCGCTGGTCGGCCAGGTAGACCACGCGCTCGCCGTTCGGGTCGATCGCGAACTCGATCACATTGCCGCCGGGCGGCAGCGGAGCGTTAAGCTTGCGGGGCGCGCCATCACGCAGCGAGGCGGCATAGAGCTCGGTGACGCCATCTGTACTCTGTTCACCCAGGAAGACGACGGTGGCGTTGTCAGGGCTGACCTGGTAGCCCGGGCGCAGGGGCAGGCCAGTGAGCGGGTTCAGGCGCTCGATGGCCGCGATCCGACTGCTCGGCGCGAGCGGGCCATTGAGCTTACGGCTTGCGGCGCGGGCGGGCGTGGCGGCAAGCGCCGCGACCAGGGCGGCCAACAGGACCAGGGCCAGAGCGCGGCCCGGGGAACGACGCGCAGCGTGGCGAGTCATGGGCGTCCTTTCTGCTCGACGGGTCGGGACAGCGAGCCGGGGCGGGACGCGTGGTCAGGGGACTCGGAGGATTAAACGCAAGTTTGTGGCGGAAGTGTACGTTATCCTCCGAGGGCGGCCTGGAGACGGGCGAGGCTGAATGGTTTCTGGAGCACGGCAGCGACCGGCAGTTCAGCCTGGCGGCTGCTGATCGACTGGGCGCTGTAGCCGCTCATGAGGATGATGCGCAGGCCGGGGTACTGCTCGCCGACCTGGCGGGCCACTGCATCGCCATCGCGGCCCGGCAGGGTCAGGTCGAGCAGCACAGCGGTCAGCCCGGGAATACCCGCGGCGAGCAGGGCCAGCGCGGCCTCGCCGCTCTCGGCTTCGAGGGTGTGGAAGCCCTGATGTTCGAGCATACCGCGGGCGACACGGCGCACGGCTGCCTCGTCATCGACGACCAGCACCGTGCCCCGGCCCGTGGTGGCCGCCGTTGCCAGGTGTAAGGTGGGATCGGGCAGGGTTGACGCACACACGGGGAGCCAGACGTGGATGGTGGTGCCCTGACCGGGCGCGCTTAGCACCTCGAGCGCCCCGTGGTGGCTGCGGATGATCCCCTGGAGCGCGGCGAGGCCGAGGCCGCGCCCGGTGAATTTGGTGCTAAAGAATGGCTCGAACATGCGTGTCCGGGTGGCCTCGTCCATGCCACAGCCGGTGTCGGTGACGCTCATACGCACGTAGCGCCCCGGAGGCAGGTCGGCGCCAAGGATCAACTCGTTGAGCCGGGTGGCGCTCAACTCCTCGGCCAGCGTCTCCACGGTGATCTGACCCGGTTGTTCGAGCAGGGCCTCGCTGGCATTGACCAGCAGGTTGAGCACAACCTGGCGGATCTGGGCCGCGTCGGCTTCGATCGGTGGAAGCTCGGCAGCAAGTTGGTAGTGCACCGTCGCGTGGCGGGTGATCGAGGCGCGGAGCAGGCCGGCCATCTCCTGGATGAGGTAGTTCAGCTGGAGTGGCTGGACCACAAAGCGACCCTTGCCGGCGTAGGCCAGCATCTGGGCGGTGAGGTCGGCGGCGCGCTGCACGCCGTGCACAATCGCCTCGGCATGCTCGCGCAGCGGTGAGGCTACGGGCAGGTCGCAGAGCGTGAGCTCGGCATGGCCCTGGATGATGGTAAGCAGATTATTAAAATCGTGAGCGATGCCGCTGGCCAGCAGGCCGATGCTCTCGCGTCGCTGGGCCTCCAGCAGCTGGCGTTCGAGGTTGAGGCGCGCCGCCTCGTCACGTTTCTGCGCGGTAATATCCATGGCGATGCGCCCGACGGCGATGATCGCGCCGTTGGCGTCGCAGATGGGAAAGGTATGGATAAGGGTCACCTCTCTCACTTGTCCATCAGTGTCGAGTTGTTCGTACTCGCTGGTCACGGTGGCGCCGGTGGACTGGATGTGGAGCCGTTCCTGCTGGGCGCTGCGCACGATCGCCTCTGGGAAGAAGGTGGCTGGTGGCTTTCCGAGGATCTGAGCCGGGGAGTTGAGCCCAAGCGCGCGCAACATTTGTTCATTGACGAGAACGAAGCGACCATCCAGGTCCTGCACGCTGATGGCGGCGGGCACGTGGTCGAGGAAGCTCTGCAGCAGGGCCTGGTTGTGCTGCAGCTCGGCGGAGACGCGGCGTCGCTCCTGCACCTCGCTCTCCAGTTCCACCACCGCAGCCTGAAGCTGTGCGGTCCGGGTGTCGACCAGGTCTTCGAGGTGCTGATTGAGATGCTGCAGACGCTGCTCGGCCTCGCGCCGGGCCTGCAGCTCGGCGAGCAGCTGCTGGTTCGCCGAGGTCAGACGGGTGAGCAGCGTGTCGCGCTCGGCCTCTGCGCGCCGCAGCACGGTGAGGTCGCGCTGGAAGATGATCACGTGGCTGATCGGCCCATCGGGCGGGCGGATTGGCACGAGTTCAAGGTCCACGATCAGAAAGCTGCCATCGGGGCGGCTGGTGAACAGTTCGCTGCGCACCGGCGTTGCATCCTGGCTGGCGCGTCGCAGGTAGACGAGGATGTCGCTGGTCAGCCGGGGGCCGAGCAGGTGCGCAAGGGGCTGACCCATCCCTTCGCTAGCCGGCCGGCCGAGGATGCGTTCGACGGCGGGGTTGCTATAGATGACCTGGGGGCCGGGTGCGTCGAGCGGGGTGGCGGTGACCACGATGATCGCGCCATTGGCATGGCTGGCCATGGTCCTGAACAGCTCACAACGCCAGTCGGGCCGGGCCGACAGCGGCGCGGCCAGGCTGCGCAGGTGCTGGTTCTCCTGCTCCAGCTCGGCGATACGCCGCTGCAGGGCTGCAAGCTCGGGGGGAAGATCTGAGGGCGGCAGCGCTGTGCTCACCAGCCTTCTCCTCCAGGTTGATGCCAGTAACGCTGGTCGTCGATCGTGATCCCATTATACCGGCAGGACAAACAGATGTCAGGAGGCGCGGATGCGCGGATGCGAGGATGCGGGGATGCGCGGAGGCGAGGAGGCGGGGGCGCGACGTGGCCCCGTAGCCCCGTAGGGCCGCAGCATGCTGCGGCCTGACCCCGCCGCGGGGCACCCGGACGACACAGTGACGAGGTGACCGTGTGATGTGATGCGAGGACACGAGGAGGCGCGAAGGCGAGGAGGCGAGGACGCGCAGCGGGCACACGTCACCAGATCCGGCGCG
>DAOUBZ010000628.1:0-6620 GCA_034432515.1 Chloroflexaceae bacterium
CGGCCCGGAGTCCGACTCCGCGGCGACCACCTCGCGCGCCGGCGCGATCGTGCCGCTGGCCAGCGCCTCGGTGATGCGCTCAACGCAGCGCCGGGCGCTGATCGTGGCCCCCTCGATCGAGGCCAGGAAGTGCTGCCGGGTATAGTCGCCAGCGAGGAAGAAGTTGCTCACCGGGCTGGCCTGGTCGGGGCGGTACTTGTCGACCCCGGGCCGGGCCTGGTAGACCGAGTTCGGGATGCGCACAATGGTGTGCTTGAGCAGGCGCGCCTCGCGGGCCACCGGGTGCAGGCGCACGAACTCGTCCATCACGAAGCGCACCAACTCGTCGTCGGGCAGGGTGATCAACTTTTCGGCGGGGGCAACCACAAACTGCATGATGCTCCGGCCGCCCGTGTGGTACTCTGGCGCCACCATCGCCATGTCGGCGTAGACGCTCAGGTGGGTGCCCGCGCTGAAGAGCAGGTTGTCCACCCCTGCGATCTGCCGGTCGAAGAAGAGCTGCATGGTGATTACCGGCGCGCCCTTGAGGTGTTTGAGGTTGTCGAAGTATTCAAACTTGCGCCAGCTGGCGGGAAGCACCTTGCGCAGACTATGGACCGGCATCGCCGAGACGTAGATATCGCCGGTAACGGTGCTGCCATCGTCCAGCTGGAAGCCGGCAACCCGATTGGCCGTTTCGTCGTACTCGATGCCGACCACCTTGTGGCCGAGCTCGACACGCCCCCCCAGGCCCTCGATCTGCCGGATGAGCGGGCGCCAGATGTTCGTATCGGGCGAGCCCTTGACCAGCGCCATCTTCGGTGCCTGCTTCTCGTGGGCGAAGTGCAGCATCGCCGTGAGCGGCAGCTTGGCCGAGACCTGATCGGCGCGCAGGAAGTTCAGCGCGAGTGACATGGTGTGCATCACCTCGTCGAGCGAGCGCTGGCCCATGCCGTGGCGCAAGTGCCACGATGCATAGCTCTCGTCATCCTGCTGGTCGACATACGCCTGGTCGCCGAAGATCGGGCGCAGCAGCCCCAGGCCCATGCGCAGCTTATCGCCCAGGGTGAGAGGCTTAAACTTCGCCACGCCGGCAAGCCCGTTGAACGGCACCGGCAGCCAGGGCACAAAGCTGATCCCGGCCAGGCCGTGGCGCTCCGAGGCGAAGATCATCTCGGCCGGCTTCCAGTTGAAGGTATCGCCCAGACCGTACCGGTTCAAGAAGTCAAGCAGGTTGTGGTACGCGCCAAAGAAAACATGCAGCCCGGACTCAATCCAGTCGCCGTCGGCATCCTGCCAGGCCGAGACCTTGCCGCCGGGCACGTCGCGCTTCTCGAGCAGCACGACCTCGTGACCCCGTTCGACCAGGGTGCGCGCCACGACAAACCCTGCCGGGCCGGCGCCAGCTATAATGACACGCATCGTGGAAGCTCTTTCCCTTTGTGACACGCGAAGACAAACCCTTACCGTTATAGCACGGGTTCGACAGGCGGCGCAAGGCGACCGCAACGCCCCTTCCTGCCTATGTACCAGCGCACGCTCACCCTACTGGCCGCCAGCGCCGCCCTCGCGCTCCTCTGCGCCCAGTTCCTCGGCCCCCGCCTGCCCCGGCCCCTGAACCTGCCGCCCCGCCAGGCGGTCACAACGACCAACCCGCTGATCGGCGTCCACACGCGGCTGACCGGCGTGGGCGATGAAGCCTACATCCGGCGCACGCTGGAACAGGTGCGCGCCATGGGCGCCCCCTGGATCGTCGAGCTCTTCCCCTGGGCCTATGTGCAGCCCCGCTCGCGCTACGGCTACGACTGGACCGGCGCCGACATGGTCATCGCCCACGCCCGGCAGCAGGGGCTGACCGTTGTGGCCCGGCTCGACCTGGTGCCCGCATGGGCGCGCCCGCCGCGCACCACCGACCGCTACCTTGACCCGCAGCACTACGCCGATTACGCCGCCTACGTCGCCGCCTTCGCCCAACGCTACCGCCCGCTTGGCGTGCGCCACCTGATTATCTGGAACGAGCCGAACCTGCGCTTCGAGTGGGGCGAGCGCCCGCCCGACCCCGGGGCCTACGCCGCGCTGCTCAAAGTCGTCTACCCGGCCGTCAAGGCGGTCGTGCCCGACGCGATCGTGATCGCCGGCGCCCTCTCGCCGGGCGGCGCCCTCGATGGCGGGCAGACGCGTATGGACGACATGCAGTACCTGGCCTCGCTCTACGATGCCGAGGCCGGCCCATTCTTCGACATGTGGGCCGTCCACGCCTATGGCGGCCAGGAGCCCCCCGACGCGCCGCCGGCCCCCGAGAAGGTCAACTTCCGCCGCATCGAACTGGTGCATGCGCTGATGGAGCGCTTCGGCGACGCGGCCAAGCCGCTTATCGTCACTGAGGGCGGCTACAACGACCACCCGCGCTGGAGCGGTGCCGTGCGCCCCGCCGACCGCATCCGCTGGACGATCGCCACCTACGAGCAGGCGCGCAGCTACCCCTGGCTCGCGGCCGTGGCCCTTTGGCAGTTCTCCACCCCCTTCGCCACCCGCTCCTACCCCGACGCCTGGAACTTCGTGGCTCCCGATGGCACACCACGGGCGATCTACGATGCCGTGCGCGCCTACGCCCACGGTGAGACCGGCGCGGCCCCGCACGATGGTATAATCAGCGGGGGACCTTACCACGCCCAGGGCCGCGACAGCGTGTTGAAATCTGCAGGAGCGTATCATGACCGCCAAGAAGGAGTACCGCCTCGCCCGGCGCCTGGCCCAGCTCGAGCCGTCGGCCACCGCGGCGATGAACGCCCGCGTCCAGCAACTGCGGGCCGAGGGCATCAAGGTCATCTCATTCAGCGTCGGTGAGCCCGACTTCAACACCCCCGAGCCGATCAAGGCCGCCGCAATCGACGCCATCCATAAAAACTACACCCACTACACCCCGGCCGGCGGCATCGCCGAGTTGCGCAAGGCGATCGCCGCCCGTGCGAGCGAGGACCAGGGCATCAGCTACGGCATCAACCAGGTGACGGTGACCGCCGGGGCCAAGGAGGCGCTCTACCTGGCCTTCCAGGCGCTCTGCGACGATGGCGAGGAGGCGATCATCCCGGCCCCCTACTGGGTGAGTTATGTCGAGCAGGCCAAGCTCGCCAGCGCCATCCCGGTGACCCCGATGACCACCGAGGCCACCGGCTTCAAGCTCACCCCGGAGCAGCTACGCGCGGCGCTCACCCCGCGCACCCGGCTGATCGTGCTCAACTCGCCCTCCAACCCCACCGGCGCGGTCTACAGCGCCAGCGAACTGCGCGCGCTCGCCGATGTCATCCTCACCAGCGAGGCCCTGGTGATCACTGACGAGATCTACGACGCGATCAGCTATGTCCCATATGCCCGCTTGCTGCGCGTGGCCCCCGAATTGGCCGACCGCACCCTGGTGGTCAATGGCGCCGCCAAGGCCTACGCGATGACCGGCTGGCGCGTGGGCTATGTCGCCGGACCGCAGCCGATCATCACGGCGATCAAGGATATCCAGAGCCATACCAGCACCCACACAACCTCGATCGCCCAGTACGCCGCGCTGGCCGCCTACACACCCAACCCGGCGATCGAGCAGAGCGTGCGTGATATGGCCGCCGCCTTCCTCCGCCGGCGCGACCTGATCATGGAGTTGCTCGCCGAGATCCCCGGCGTCACCTGCACCGTGCCCGATGGCGCCTTCTATGTCTTTCCCAATGTTGCCGGGCTGCTGGGCAAGCCGCTGAAGGACGGCATCGTGTGCCAGACGAGCGACGAACTGAACACCTATCTGCTCGATCACGCCCACATTGCCTGCGTGAGCGGCGAGTCGTTTGGCGCGCCCGGCTACCTGCGTCTCTCCTACGCCACCAGCGATGAAGAGATCGTCGAGGGTATGCGCCGCTTCCGCGCCAGCCTGGGCTGAGCACCGGCGCCCGGGAGGCGCACCTTGCCCGTGCGTCTCCCGGGCCCTGTTGATTAGTAGCTACCATGACCCGGCACTCCGCCTCCGCCAGCCTGATCCCCCGCCTTGCCGGCCGGCGCGTGCTGGTGATCGGTGACCTGACCCTCGACGAGTACCTCTTCGGACGCGCCACCCGCCTCTCGCGTGAGGCCCCGATCCCCGTGCTGGAGTTGCTGCGCCGCGAGCTCATCCTCGGCGGCGCAGCCAATCCGGCCCGCAACATCGTAGCCCTTGGCAGCGGCGCCACCCAGGTCGGCATCATCGGCGCCGACAGCGAAGGCGACCAGGTGCTGGCCCTCTGCCGCGCAGCCGGCATCGACACCACCGGCCTGATCCGCTCGCCCGATCGCCCGACCACCCGCAAGACGCGGATCATGGCCGATGAGGCGCCGCGCCTGCCGCAGCACGTAGCCCGCCTCGACCGGCTCGACCGTGCCCCGCTCACCGCCCGCGAGGAGGCCGCGGTGCTCGCCGCGCTGCATACGCTTGTCCCGCGCCACGATGCGGTGCTCTGCTCCGATTATCAACTCGGACTGCTGACCCCACCGGTCGTAGAGGCAGTGCGACACCTCTGCCGGACCCACGGCGCACTGTTCTGCGTCGATGCCCAGGGCAACTCGCACTACTACCGCGGCGCCGACCTCTTTCGCTGCAACAACCGCGAGGCCGAGGCCGCCCTGGCACGGCCCCTGCACGACGAGGCCGACTTCCCGGAGGGCCTGGCCCGGCTGCAGGCTGCGCTCGACGCCCGGCTGGTCATCGTGACCCGCGGCCCGCAGGGGCTCTCGCTGCTGGGCGAAGCACTCGACTATAGCCACATCCCGGCGCTACAGGTCAGCGAGGTCTACGATACCACTGGCGCAGGCGACACCTTCGTCGCCGTGGCGACCCTCGCGCTCAGCGCCGGGCTTGCCCCCCTCGCCGCGGCGCACCTGGCGAACGCCGCCGCAGCCCTGGTCGTTCGCCGCTTTGGCAACGCCGTGGTGACGCCCGCCGAACTGGAGGCAGCGATCAGCCAATGAAAAAGACGCCCGGGTGGGCGTCTTGCGGAGCAGCTGATGAGGAGCGGCTGGATCAGGCCAGACGCTTGAATCGGTTGAGCGCCTCTTCCTCGTCCTGGTAGATCTCGGCGTACTGGGCGAGACCGACCATGCGAAAGATCTTCTGGAAATGCTGCGACAAACCGCTCACCGCGAGCTTCTGTTCGTTGCGATTGACCTCGGTGACGATGCCGATCAGAATGGCGATCCCGGCGCTGTTGATGTAGTCGTTCTGCCGGAAATTCAACAACACAAAGCGCGCCCCCTGGTTCGTCACTTCACGGTAGGCGTTGTTGATCTTCTCTTCGGCGAAGGTCGTAATGTCACCGAACAGGTCAATGATCGCCACGCCATCCCGCTCACGGGTGCTGACTGTCAGCTCATCTTCCAGCATCATGCGCTCCTCATAAGCGATCGCTGATCGTGCATCTGGCGCATCCGGCAACGTCCGTATCACCCTGAGCGAATGAGCCGAAGCCCTGCGCCGAAGATCTCAGCATGACAAACGACGTAACGGATCCATTACGTATGCTGCTCAGTGCACTAGCGATGGGCACCACCGAATGCCTGTCGCTGGAACGCGAGGCGAAAGCAGTTGCCCGCGCCACCCTGGGGAACAAACCCGGCCTCGTCGCAGAGCTGGTTGATCAGCAGCAGCCCCATACCCCGCAGCGAACCCAGCCCGGCCATCTTCTCGATGATGCTGAGCGGTTCGCCCCGGGGTGCGAACGGGCTGACGCCCTGGTCGAGCACCTCAACCACCAGGCGCTCTGCCTCCACCCGACAGCGGACCTGCACGCGCAACTCCGGCTTGAGCGAGTTGCCGTGCTCAATTGCATTGATGCAGGCCTCACACAGGGCGGTCTTGAGGTCCTCGATCCGCTCGGCGGGCAAACCAAGGCCGCGGGCAAAGGCCGCGACCGCATCGCGGGCGATCACCTCGTAGCCGAGTTCGCTGGGCAGGGAAAGCTCGATACTCATCTGTGCGGAGGCAGGCGTGCTCATCGCTCGAGATGAATGACCATACGCACCTGATTGCCACCACTCGGCGCGGTCGAAAACTCAACTTCGTCCATCAGTTCACGGATCAGCCAGATGCCCCAGCCGCCCTTGTCATCGTGCTCGAGGCGCTCTGCGATCTTCGGCTGGCGGGTCGTACACTCCTTATCCAGCAGCTTACGACCCTGGTCGGCAACATGGACGACCAGTTCCGCTTCACGGGCGGTGAGCATCACCACCACTTTCGTCGCCGAGTCGTGCTGGTTCCCATGCTCGATCGCGTTGGTCACCGCCTCACCGATCGCAGTCTTAAGCGACTCGACGCGATCGGTGTGAAAGCCCATGCGCCGTGCCAGTGCCGAGGCCGTATCCATGGCGACCCGCTCGTAGCCGAGTTTGCTCGGCAGGCGCAGTTCGATGACCTTTTCGACCGGCTCACGCTGTGCGGTTTTGTCGCCCATCGCCTTCACATCGAACGGCATCGGCGTAAAAACAGAAAGCAGCGTGTGTTGAAACACACGGCTTCAGCGCAATCATAACACAGGGCGCAATTGTGACGCAATAGGACGGAAGTTCGACCCGTGGCTCATGCAACGTTTCTGGGGGCTTGCCCCAGCATGTTTGGCGGTGTTGGCGACGCG
>DAOUBZ010000629.1:0-4037 GCA_034432515.1 Chloroflexaceae bacterium
CGATGCGCCAGCGGAGCTGGCGCATCGCAACGCCAGAGTCTGGCCCCCTCCCCTACCAGGGGAGGGGGTAGGGGGGTGGGGTATGTGGGGCCTGGGGGCGCAACTCCCCAAAAACCTACCCCTGGTAGCTCCCCAACCCTCCCCCGCTTGGGTGAGGGCGCCCGGCTCCTCCCCCCAACGGGTGGAGGCTGGGAGGGGGGCGGAAATGCCAGGAAACTTCGTTGCGATTTGCCTTCCCGATTATACCAGGCTCCTGCCCATGTCGGATGTGCCCTGCCAGGGCTGACGCATTATCCGCCTCCTGCAATGGGGTCTGCGGCTTGTCCCGAAGATGTTGCATCCAGTGGCGCGGCTGGTGCGTAGAGAGAAACAGAAGCATTCGCCGAACGTATGCCGTAGTTCGCCGTGTCGTCGCCCAGGTTGGCGTAGGCACGGATCCGCTTCTGGAGCAAAGGAGCAGTTTATGCGTCAGCCCACGTTGGCACGGATCGTCCTGGTTTGCGCGCTGATCCTGTCCGCTACCCTGGTGGCTACGACCGGGGCCATCACATTCGCCCAGGACCCCGATCCCGCTCAGGCACCGGTTCCCGCCCGGGTTGCGCTGGTCCATGCCGCGCCCTTCGCCGCCAGCCCCGCCACCGTCTCGGTCTTCCTCAACGATATCCTGGTCGATAGCAGCTTCAACTTTGGCGATACGATCGGCTATCTGAACGTGGCGCCCGGCACCTACCGCGTGCGCATCTTTGCCGGATCGTTCAGCAGCATTCCGACTGGCGAAACGCCGGCGATCGATGTGCCGGGTGTGACTCTGGCGGCCAACACCGACTACACGGTCGCGGCGATCGGTGGGGCCAACGGCTACCCGCTCGAGTTGTTGCCCCTGGTGGACCGCACGCCCACGACGACGCCGCCGGGCGCAAACCAGGGCCAGGTGCGGGTAGTGCACGCCGCGCCCTTCGCGCCAGACATTGCGAACACCGCGGTCGATGTCGTCCCCGATGCCGGCGGCCCGGCACTCCTGACGAACTTCCGCTATCGCGATAGCAGCCCATTCGTGACTCTGCCGAGCGGTGTGGCCCTTGACCTGCAGGTGCGCCTCTCCGGTACCTCGACGGTCGCCATCGACCTGCCGCCGGTTTCCCTGAGCCCGGGTCAGCGTCTGACGGTCTTCGCGATCGGTGACAATGCGGGCGGCGGTGGTAACCAGACCGTCCAGCCCCTGGTGTTGCCGGCCCCACTGCAGACCGAGCGCGCGCAGGTGCGCCTGGTGCACGCCGCGCCCTTCGCCAGCGGCGATGCAACGGCAACGGTGACGCTGAACGGCGCGGTGGTGAAGAACAACCTGACCTTTGGGCGGATCACGCCCTACAGCGCCGTGCCGGCTGGCGCCTACGCGGTGGAGATCTTCGCCGGGACCGCCGCCACCGGGACGCCGGCCTTCAGCGGGGCGATCGTGCTCCAGCCAGGTGTCAACTACACGGCGGTGGCGATCGGCAAGGCCAATACGACCTACCCGATCAACGTGTTGCTGCTGACCGACGATCCGACGCCGCCGGCTGAGGCCCGGCTGCGCGCGGTGCACGCTGCGCCCTTCGCTCCGACCGTTCCCCAGAACCGGGTCGACATCGTCACTGATGGCGGTACGACGGTTGTCCCCGACCTGGACTACGCCGAAGTGACCCCATACCTGGATCTGCCTACCGGCACACCATTCAATCTGCGGGTGGTTCCGGAGATTGCGCCAGAAGCCAGCATCATTCTGCCAACCATCACCTTCAACAGCGGGCAGGTGGTCACGGCGATTGCCGTGGGTGACCTGGTGAACCAGACGCCCACCGTGCTGTTCCTCGACGATCGTTCGGTGACGCGACAGCTCTTCCTGCCGCTGATCGCGCGCTAGAGCGCTGAACGATAGCACAGCCTGTCAGGCGCCGGGACGGTTCACGTCCCGGCGTCGTTCGTTTGCTGTGCCACTCGACAGAAGCTGCGCCTGGTCGTACCATAGGGGCGCCTGAGCGATACTGGTATCCTCTCGCCCGGTCGGCAGCCCCGACGTTGCAGCAAAGGAGCAGCGCATGCGTCTCTTGCCCGTAGCCCGCGTGCTCAGCTTGATTCTCGGCCTCGTGGCGCTCGTCGCGGGGCTGGCTGTCCCCGCCAGCCGGGCGGCCGTGCTGGCCCAGGTGCCGGCGCGCGTGGCGGTGCTCCACGCCGCAGCGCTGGGCGGTCCGGCCCCGGTAACGGTGGCTGTGACGCTCGGCGGTGTCGATACGCTGCTGATCAGTGGCCTCAGCTTTGGCCAGCGACTCCCCTACCAGGACCTGCCGGCGGGCACCTATCCGGTCAAGCTCTTCGCCGGAGCACTGACCCAGGACGAACTGGCCGGGGCGACACCGCTGCTGACGGCTGACGTCGTGTTCGCGCCGGCCCGCGATCAGACGGTGGTCGCGCTGGGTGGCGCCAACGGTTTCCCGCCCGCCCTGCTGGTGCTCAGCGATAGCCCCACCCCGCCCTCCGCGGGCCAGGCCAGCGTTCGTGTGGTCCATGCCGCGCCCTTTGCCGCCGGCACTGCGGCAACAGGAGTTGACGTCGTGCGTGAGGACGGGCAGGTTATCCCCGGGCTGCTGAACATCGTGTTTGGCCAGGCACGGGGCCCGGTGCTCGTGCCGGCGGGGGTGCCCCTCAACCTGAAGATCGTCCCGACCGGGCAGCCAGCCGTCGAGCCGCTGATCAACCTGCCGCCGCGCAGCCTTGCCGTGGGCGAGGAGCTCATCCTGGTGGCGGCTGGCGGGGCCGGCGGGCAGCCGCTGCAGCTGATCGAGTTGCCCCGCGAGCGGCGGGCGCCCGTCCAGTTGCGGGTGCTGCACCTGGCGCCCTTTGCCAGCGGCACGGCCCCGGTGGACATTCTGGTCGCGGGCGAGCGGGCGGTCGAGCGTCTGCCCTACCTCGGGCTGAGCGACGAACTACGCCTCGAAGAGGGAAGCTACACCGTTGCGCTTACCCAGCCCGGCGAGTCGACGCCGCTGGCCAGCGGCGAGTTGGAGTTGCTGCGCGGGCGTTCCTATGTGGCTGCAGCCATCGGTGGCGCCAATGGCGTCCCGCTGCAGATCCTGCTCCTGGCCGATCCTGACGTGCCGCCGCCCGGTGGCGCGCTGCTGCGCGTGGTGCACGCCGCGCCCTTCGCCGCCGGCGAGGCCGCGCTGCTGGATCTGCGCGAGGAACGTAACAACGCGCTGTTCAGGGGATTGAAGGACATCCCGTTCGGCAGCGAGTCGCTCGTGCCGCTGGCAGGCGGGGTTTACCGGCTGCGCTTCACCTCGCCGGGCGGCGGCGGGCGCTTCATCCCCGCGCCGGACCTGGTGCTGAGCGCCGGCAAGCGCGCCGCACTCTTCGTGGTCGGTGATGGGGTGAACCAGCCGCTACGGCCCCTGGTGCTGCCCGAGGACCTGAACGCGCGCATCTTCCTGCCGCTGATCCAACGGTGAGCGGCGCGGTCGGCGCGGTGCCAGTGCGTGTGGCGGATGGCGCTTCAGCCATGATCTGATCTGCTATTACTGCGCCGTGAGCGGACCCGGCTCATCGCCTGGTCTGGCCCTACTGGGTGTCGCGCAGCACCTTGACCAGCACCTCGCGCGTGCGTGGGCCATCGAACTCGGCCAGGTAGATCGCCTGCCAGCGCCCGAGTACCAGCCGCCCGCCGCTCACGAAGACGAAATGCGAGAAGCCCATGGCGCTGGCCTGGAGGTGGGAGGCCGAATTGTCCTCGATGTGGCGATAAGCCGGATCGTTGCGCGGGATGAGCCGGCGCAGCACCATCAGCATGTCGTGCTGCACCCCGGGGTCGGCGTTCTCCTGGATGGTGATCCCGCACGTGGTGTGGGGCACGTAGAGCAGCACGGTCCCTTCGGCTACCCCCGCCGCCCGCACCAGGTTCTGCACCTCACCGGTGATGTCCACCAGACACGCCTGTGCCGGCGTGCGCACCATCAGCCGTTGGAGCATCACGGGTCCTCCGTTGTTATCATCGGGGAAACCGGGTT
>DAOUBZ010000630.1:0-4219 GCA_034432515.1 Chloroflexaceae bacterium
TCCTCGCGTCCTCACTCCTCGTCGCCCTCGCTCACCGCCTCGGTCGTTTCGACGGCGGCGGCGGGCGTGGCTGCGGCGCCCTTCTGCTCAACGACGGTGATCAGGTGGCGGAGAATGGTATCGGTCAGCTTGATCGTTCGCTCAACTTCGATCACTTTCGCTGCACTGAGGCTGAAGTGCATCAGCACATAGTAGCCCTCGGTGAAGTTGCGGCGGCTGGACTCACCGGTCACATACTCGCGGATCGGGTAGGCCAGCTTGCGCCGCCCCCAGGGCGGCGAATGGTTGACGGCGCTGACCTCACCGCCGCTGGCCTCGATCGCCTGCTTGATCCGATCAACCACGGCCACTACACCCTCCTCGCTGGATGCGAGAGGGCTGATGATGAACATCAACTCGTAGTCACGACGACGCTCGCGCACGTGATCCTCCTGTGGTGACGTCCCGCTCGTCGAGTCTCACCCGGCTGCGCGATCCGGGGAGTGCGGCGGAACAGAAAGAAAGATGGGCCGCGCCTGACGGCGCAGCGCCATGCTTGTAGCAACACGGGATTATACCACGGCTGGTGGGATGGGGCAACCCTACCTGAAAAGTTATGTCAATGACCAATCAGCCGCCGAGGCCGGCCTGCCACCACGGCCGGGCAAGCAGCACGACGAGCAGGAAGGCCACGCCGATGATCAGCAGCACCAGGTCGTCCCGCGTGAGCGCCCAGCGGCGCCGCGGGCGCACCAGGTGCAGGCTGAGCCAGAAGAGCAGCAGGCTGGCCGCCCCGTAGATCACCAGGCTGACCCGGTAGAGCGGCAGGACCACCCGGCCACCCTGGTCCTCAACGAGCACACCCTGGGTCAGCAGGCTGAGCGCCGCCACAGGCCGCAGCGTCTCGGGCGAGACCACCTCCGGCGGGCGGGTGCGCGCCAGGGCCGCGCCGATCGCCGAGAGCGGGTTGGCGGCTACGTAGGCAGGCGGCGCCGGCAGCATGGCATTGGTCAGGCTCCAGAAGTTGGCCGCCAGCAGTGTGCCGCCCACCAGGGCGACCAGCAGCGCGTAGCAGAGCAGGGTGGCCGCGTAGGTCTGCCGTGTGAGCGCCGAGCAGAACAGGCCCAGCGTCGCCCCTGCGATAGCCGACCCGAGTATCACCGCCAGTACGCGCGCCAGGTCGGCTACACCAACCCCGCCGAAGAGGAAGACCAGACTGAAGAGCGGCAGCGCCGCGATCAGCAGCAGCAGCACGAAGGCGATGCCGGTGAGTAGTTTGCCCAGCAGGAGCCAGGCCGGGGTGAGCGGCGTGGCGGCGAGCAACTCGAAGGTGCGCCGCTCGTACTCGGCGCTCACCCCGTTGACGGTCGTAGCCGGCGCGAGAAAAACGCTGAGCGCCTGCAATGCCAGCACCAGCCCGACGAAGATCGCCTGGCCGACCTGGGCGGCGAAGAGCGGCGGACCCATACCCAGTTGGCCGGTCACCACGTTGTAGACCAGCCGCCCGCCGATCAGCGTCAGGCCGACGTATACCGTGATCAGCAGCGCCGCCCGGCTCCCGCGCAGGGCAGCGCGCAACTCTTTCAGCAGGACCGAGGTGAGCCCGGACATAATGCACTGCCTTTGGGGCATCAGGCCACGGCACGGCGCCGCTACGGCAGGGTGCCGCGCAGCCCTGCAGTGGCGAAGACGCACGCCGCCTCGTCGATGCGCCCGTCCAGCCGTAGCCGTAAGCGCCCGCCCTGCACGAACGGCGCCGCGCCGTTGATCGCGATGGTCCCCGGGCCGTCGAAGCTCAACGGGACCCAGGTGTCTGTTTGCCAGTTGAACAGCTCGGTAGTGACGCCGGCGTTGGGCCACGGGCGCGTGCTCTGGAGGTCGAGCGTGGCGCTGGTGGCCGCAAAGGTCGCCAGGTCAGCCGGGAGCGCCAGGGTCATGACGAGTGGCGCCGGCGCGGGCACCAGTCCGCGGCCAAACTCACCCGTGCAGGTGGGGCGGGGCGCATCGGCCAGTTCGAGCTGCATCCACCCCGCCGGAATGGCGGCGGCCCCGCCACCGGTGATGCGCGGCCGCGCCACCAGCAGGCCGATGTACTGCGTGGCTGCGCCTGGCGCCTCCACGCTGAGCGGCAGCGGGCTGGCGTCGAGCCAGGCCAGGACCAGCGGCTCGGGGGCGTGGCCCTCGATCCCGGCGGCCACAGCAGCGTTGAGCAGGGCTTCGCGGATGAGGATGCGCCGCTCGGGCGCGCTCCCCGGCGCGCGGCCGGCCGCCAGCTGGTCACCGAGCACAACCACGCTGAGCGGCGCCGCCTCCTGGGGGCGGGGCTCGCCGGGCCGCGGCGTAGGCGGCCAGGTCGCCGTTGCCGTCTCGTCAGGGGCAAGGTCGCCCAGGGCCACTGTGTGCCCGGCGTAGGCGACGCGCACGTCGCGCAGTGGCTGCCCGGTGGTGTTGCGCACGGCCAAGTTGACGCCCTCGGCGCCCACCTGGAGCTGCGCATCGAGGGCCGGCAAATCGACCAGCGCCTCGACCAGCGTGCCCTCCAGCCGCCAGCGGTTGACTTCGAGCGCCAGCGTCGCCCCCTCCTGGGCCAGGTCGCCCCCCGCGCTGTCGATGGCGCCGAAGCGCGCCGCAGCGGGGAGGAGCGGGCGTGCCACGGCGTCACCGCCAACGTCAACCGTGAAGCGCTCGTCGCGCGGAGTGAGCAGGCCGAGACTCGTGCGCGCCCGGGCTGTGGCGTCATCGACCTGCTCCACCAGCGCCACCTGGGTGACGATACGCTCGTCGGCGCGACTGGCCAGCGCAAGCCCCAGCGCGATCGCGCCAGTGCCGAGCGCCACTGCGGGCAGCACGATCCAGCCCAACTCCTGGCGATCCATGCGGTGGAGCAGCAGGGCCAGGCCCGGCCCGATCAGCACGGTATAGGCCACCAGGAGCGCGAAGAGCGGCGTGCTGTCGGGCAGGGCGATCACCGGCAGGTAGCCGAGCGCGCTGGCCAGGATCTGAGCCTGCACACCGTCGCCATTCAGGTCGAAGCCCACCGTCCGGTAGATGCGCACCGGGCTGAGCAGCCGGTCCCAGAGGGCCGGAGCGCCATCCCACGTCTGCAACGTGCTGAGGCCCGGGTCGAAGGCCAGCTGGGTGACCCGCCCGGCGCCGAGGTCGCGCCGGGTCCACAGGGGGGCGGCGCTGGGGCCGAAGGGGCGCGTATCGGGTGCGGGGCGCAGGGCAACGCCCTGAAGTGCGCCGGGCGGCGGGGCATCGGCAAAGGCGCCAAGCGACTGCGGGTCGAGGGCGATGACGGTGCCGCTTTCGGCGAGGCGCAGCGGTGCGGGCAGGGCGGCCAGGGTCGTCGCCACGCCCGGGCCACCGCCGATCACGAGGTGGCCGCCGGCGCGCACCCAGGCCTGAAGCGCAGCCAGTTGGGCTGGGGTGAGGCGTTGGGCTGGCAGGTCGCCGAGCACGATCACGGCCAGGCTCGACAGCCCGGCGGGACGGTCGGGTAGTTGCTCGGGAGCGATCGTGAACGGCAGCAACGGCAGCGCAGCCAGGTCCTCGCGGCGCGGCAGGCTTAACACGAGCGGGCGGGCGGAGACCAGGCCGAGCATGCGTTCGCCCTCACGGGGCCGGACAGCCACACGCTGCTCGGCTAGCACCGCACCCTCGCGCTCGACCGTGACCGCCAGTTCGCGCGTGCTGCGGTCCATGGCCGCGTAGAGCGTCAGCGTGAGCTCGCCGCCGCCGGGCAGATCGACGAGCGCGCTGTTGCGCGGGCGGATCAGCGGCGAGCTCACCGCCACGGTGACGCGCGCGGGCGGGCCAGCGTTGCGTAGTACAATGGAGAGCGGCAGCCAGCGGTCGGGCGCGTAGTTGCCTTCAAAGGCCGGTGTCACCGCGAGTGTCACGTCGTCCTGGGCGCGCACCGGCTGACCGGCACCCGCCAGTGCAACGGCCAGCAGCGCCAGGACGATGGCCGCGCGAATGACGCGGCGCGGAGTGAAGCCAGGCGTCTTCAACGATTGGTTCCCACACGTTCGCGAAAGCAGCCCCAGTGGTCATTGTAGCAGACACCACCCCATGGCCCGCACGCTCACGGTACTGACGCCTGGCCGGCGCGTCCTGCTGGCCGGGCTCGTCTGCGCGCTTGTGGCCTGGATCGCCCCGGCGGGGCGCCTGCCGGTGGTGATGGCGCTGCTCGGGCTGGCGCCGGGCTACCTGCTGGAGCGGGCGCTGCCGCTTACGC
>DAOUBZ010000631.1:0-12212 GCA_034432515.1 Chloroflexaceae bacterium
GCCTTTGAGCGTGTGGTGGAGCGTCAAGTCTTCGACTTTCCCAATCGTCAGCGCTACGGTGTTTTACAAATGATTTAGGACTGCTATAGCCTGAGCCCTCCAATCAAGACAAAAAAGCTGAGCGTACCGTCCAGGCACGATCAGCAGCATTGCGCAGTTAGGATAGCTCTAGATCCAGTATACCGTACTCGCACCGGTGTGTGTCAAGTGCTCTGGCCTGGCGTGCGGGCGGCGCATTATGCCAGCGCGATCTGTGCTATCCTATGCATATCAGTCCATGCTCCGGCACTCCTCAACCAGGCCTCCCGGCTCTGGCGCTGTAAGGGTGGTCTCCGGCCGTTGGCACAACGGGTGTGCACGCCGGTTGGTAACCGTCGCCGGTCAACGGCCCACGGCTGGTTCAGGCATGCCGCGGCTGAGTCGGCACCGCTCAGGGCTGATCCCATCCCGGTGCCCGATCCACAAGGAGAGAATAGGATGCGACGACTCCTGACCCTGATGCTGGCGAGCCTGCTGCTCGTCATCCTGGCGGCCTGCGGCGCCACACCCACCGCCCCGCTTGCGCCAACAGACTCCCCGGGCGGCGGCGCGCCAGCCGAGCCCACTGCCGTCACGAGCGCCCTGCCCGACCTCGGCGGGCGCCAGGTGACGATCGCCGTCGAGAATGCCTACCCACCGTTCAACTACATCAACCCCACCACCGGTCAGGCCGAGGGATGGGACTATGACGCCTGGAACGAGATTTGCCGCCTGCTGAACTGCACCCCGGTCTACCAGGAGGCCTCCTGGGAGGGCATGATTCAGGCCGTGGCCAACGGCCAGTTCGATGCCGCCGCCGACGGCATTACCATCACCGAGGAGCGCGCCAAGCAGGTCGACTTCTCCGACGGCTATATCCAGGTCGCGCAGCGCCTGCTGGCCCGCGTCGGCGAGGACCGCTTCGCCAGTATGGACGAGTTTGTGGCCAATGAGGCGCTGCGCCTCGGCACGCAGACTGGCACCACCAACTACGAGACCGCCGCGCGCCTGCTGCCCGAGAGCCGCATCCAGGCCTTCGAGCAGTTCCCCTTCGCCGTGGCCGCGCTGATTAACGGCGACGTTGATGCGGTGATCATCGACGAGACCGCGGGCCAGGGCTACGTCGGCACCAATGCCGAGCAGGTCCAGCTGGTCGGCGAGCCGCTGACCAGCGATCAGCTCGGCTTTATCTTCCCCAAGGGCAGCGACCTGGTCGAACCGGTCAACCAGGCGCTGGCCGCGATGCGCGCCAGCGGCAAGCTCGACGAGCTGGCCAAGAAGTACTTCAGCGCCGAGTTCAAGCTGCCAGGCAGCTAACACTCCGTCCACGCCTATCTGACGCCGCAGCGCCACCCGCCCGGCCGAAGCACTGGCTGCGCCAGTGCTTCGGCCAATCAGCCCAACCCACCACAGCACCAAGGAGGAGCCATGGCTGTCGAGCAGGACCAGATCGTCCCGTCCCGACCCCCGATCACCTGGCGACAAGGCCTGGCCGATGTCCCCTGGTGGCTGCTGATCATCCTGGCGATCATCGTCTTTATGGCAGGGCGGATCATCTTCGATCCGCTCTACCGCGACATTTTCAACACGATCCTGCAGGGTCTCGGGATGACCCTGTATGTCACGGCGGTCTCATTCGTGTTCGCGCTGATCTTCGGCCTTGTGCTCGGGCTGGGGCGTGTCTCGAGCAATGTCATCTTCCGCAATCTGGCGATCACCTACATCGAGTTCATCCGCGGCGTGCCGATGCTGGTGCTGATCTTTACCATCTCCTTCGCGGTGGTACCGCTGGTTGCCCGCACCTTCGGCCTGCCGAACAACATGATCTCGCTCTCGACCCGCGCGATCATCGCCCTGGTGCTGATCTACGGCGCCTATATCGCCGAGATCTTCCGCGCCGGGATCGAGTCGATCGGGCGCGGCCAGATGGAGGCGGCCCGCTCGCTTGGTATGTCCCACGTCCAGGCGATGCGCTATGTCATCCTGCCCCAGGCGATCCGCAATGTGCTGCCGGCGCTCGGCAATGACCTGATCGCGCTGCTCAAAGACTCCTCGCTGGTCTCGGTGCTCGGCGTGCGCGAGATGACCCAGGTGGCGCGCCTCTCGGTGAGCACCAGCTTTCGCTACGAGGAGACCTACTTTATCCTGACCCTGTTCTACCTGACGCTGACCCTGGTGCTCTCGCTGCTGTTGCAGCTGCTGCAGCGCCGGATGCGCCCGAAGGGGTGATGCCATGACCCGACCCGCTGCAGAGCCGATGATCCAGATCGAGAACGTCTCGAAGTATTTTGGCGCGTTCCGCGCGCTTGATCAGGTCAGTCTCAATGTCAAAGCCGGCGAGGTGCTGATGATCATCGGCCCCTCGGGCTCCGGCAAGTCGACCCTGTTGCGCTGTATCAACCGCCTGGAGGTGCCCGACACGGGGCGCATCGTGGTCGATGGCATTCCGGTGACGAACGACGAGGCCAAGATCAACGCCGTGCGCGCCGAGGTGGGCATGGTCTTTCAGCGCTTCGAGCTCTTCCCACACCTGACGGTGCTCGAGAACATCTGCCTGGCCCAGCAGAAGGTGCGCCGCCGCTCACGGCGCGAGAGCGAGCAGATCGCCCGCCAGTTGCTCGAAAAGGTGGGCATCCCCGAGCAGGCAGACAAGCATCCTGGCCAGCTCTCGGGCGGCCAGCAGCAGCGGGTGGCGATCGCCCGCTCACTGGCGATGCAGCCCAAGATCATGCTCTTCGATGAGCCGACCTCGGCCCTTGACCCGGAGATGATCAAAGAGGTGCTTGACGTGATGCTCGCCCTGGCGAGCGAGGGTATGACCATGGTCGTGGTCTCGCACGAGATGGGCTTTGCCCGCAACGCTGCCCACCAGGTGGTATTCATGGACCAGGGCCGCATTATCGAGCAGGGGCCGCCCGCGCTGATCTTTGGCGAACCGCAGCACGAGCGTACCAGACTCTTCCTCTCGCGCATCCTGCAGTAAGCCGGGGACCAGAAGCCTCCACGCCTCACGAGGCGTGGAGGCTTCCGGGCGCAGGGGAGGGATGGGCTTGCTTACTTGAGCCAGGGCTTGCCGACCGGGAGCACGTCACGGCCGAACAGGTCCTTGAAGATCAGGTGGGCCATGACGTACCAGGCCATCGCCGCGCAGGCCATCAGTTCGTAGCCTGCCACGACGGTCAGCGCCGGGAAGCCGAAGTGGGCCAGCACGAGTAGGACGAAGCCGATCAGCAGCAGGGTGAAGGTGACCGCCAGCGCGCCGTTGACGCGCATCGATCCTACCCAGAGGATCGCGGTGAGCAGCGTCCAGGCCACCAGGAACCAGCCAATATCGGTCTCGCTGGCCGGGAAGATCTTGAAGTGGTTGCCGAGCAGCAGCAGGCCAAGCGAGATCCAGAAGGCGCCATAGGCGGTGAAGGCCGTGTAGCCGAAGTTGTTGCCGGTCTTCTGCTCCTGCAGGCCGGCGATGAACTGGGCCAGGCCGCCGAAGATCAGGCCGAGCCAGATCACGGGGCCCACCCCGGCCCAGCCAACATTGTGGAACTGGAGCATCATCGTCGTGAGGCCAAAGGCCGCCAGGCCCACGACCGCCGGGTTGCCCAGTTTCTGCGTTGTGACGACCTCGCTCACCGCCGCGGCTGGTTTCGCCGCCTCAACGACCGTCATCTTGCCAAAGTGCCCGGTTACCATTGTGCCGCTCCTTTGCTTATATGTAATCTGTATGCCATCATACACACGTTGAGCCGGCCGCAAAGTGCGACCGGCTCAAGCCAGAAGATCGGAATGGCAACCTAGTAAAGCTGCGGTAAAGCCACGGTAAGTTTACGGTAAATGTGGCCCTACTCGACCGTGACGCTCTTGGCGAGGTTGCGTGGCTGGTCAACATCGCAGCCGCGGCGCAGGGCCATGTCGTAGGCGAAGATCTGCAGCGGGATGACAGTGAGGATGGGCTGCAGCAGCGGCAGCGTGGCCGGCACCTCGATCACGTGGTGGGCTTTGGTGGCCAGCAGCGTATCGCCTGTGGTCCCGATGGCGATCACCTGGCCGTGGCGGGCGCGAACCTGCTCGATGTTGCTGATCATCTTTTCATAGATCGCGTCACGCGGAGCGATGCAGACGACGGGCAGATCCTCGTCGATCAGCGCGATCGGGCCGTGCTTCATCTCGCCGGCCGGGTAGCCCTCGGCGTGGATGTAGCTGATCTCCTTGAGCTTCAGCGCCCCCTCCAGCGCGATCGGGTAGTTGGCCTGCCGCCCGAGGAAGAGCGCATCGCTCGCCCGGTGGTAGCGCTCGGCCAGTTCTGCGCAGATCGGCAGGGACTGCTCGATCACCGTCGCCGCCTTGCCGGGCAATTCGACCATGGCCTGCAGGTGCTCGCGGATCTGGGCGGGCTTGAGCGTGCCGCGCGCCTGGCCGAGGCGCAGCGCGAAGAGGTAGGCGGCGGCCAGCATCGAGGTGAAGGCCTTGGTCGACGCGACGCCGATCTCCGGTCCGGCGTGCAGGTAGAGCGGCCCACCATCGGCCAGGCGCGCCGCCTGGCTGCCGATCGCGTTGACGATCGCCACGCTGGGAATACCCTGTGCGCGCGCCTCTTCCATCGCGGCGAGCGTGTCGACCGTCTCGCCACTCTGCGTAATCGCCAGCAGCAGCGCGTCGTCGCCAAGGATGGGGCCGCGGTAGCGGAACTCGCTGGCGTAGTCAACCTCCACTCGCACGCGGGCCAGGCTCTCGATCATAAACTTGGCCATGAGCCCGGCGTGCCAGGCGGTGCCACATGCCGTTACATAGATCCGCTCCACCCGGCGCAGCGCCCGGTCGTCGAGGGTCAGATCCTCCAGGTGCACCTGACCAGCCTCCTGGTCGATGCGCCCTCGCAGGATGTCCATCAGCGCCCGTGGCTGCTCGTGGATCTCCTTCTGCATGAAGTGCTTGTAGTCGCCCTTGGCGGCGGCCACCGGGTCCCAGGGCACGTTCACCGGCTTGCGCGTCACCGGCGCGCCGCTGAGCGTGCTGATCGTCACCCCGCCGCGGGTGATCACCGCCAGCTCGCGGTCCTCGAGAAACACCATCTCGCGGGTGTAGTCAAGGATGGCGGGCACGTCCGAGGCGACGAAGGTTTCACCGGGGGCGGTGCCGATCACCACGCCGCCGGCATTGCCCAGCCGGGCGACGATCAGTCGCTCGGGCTCATCGACGCAGAAGGCCACTACGGCGTTGCCACCCCTGAGCTCGGCGAGCGCGCGGCGCAGCGCCGGCTCCAGCGCCTGCTCCGCGCGGTAGTAGTGGCCCACCAGGTGCGCAATCACCTCGGTGTCGGTCTGCGACTGGAAGTGGTAGCCCATTTCGAGCAGGCGCGACTTGAGCTCCAGGTAGTTCTCGACGATGCCGTTCTGGATGACAACGATCCGGCCGCTGGCATCGCGGTGGGGGTGGGCGTTTTCCTCGGTCACGTTGCCGTGGGTCGCCCAGCGCGTGTGCCCCATCCCGACACGCCCGGCCACCGGCTGCTGGCCCAGGCGCTGCACCAGGTTGCTCAGCTTGCCGACACTGCGCCGGAGTTGCAGCCCCCGCTCCGGGTCATAGATCGCGATCCCTGCCGAGTCGTAGCCGCGATACTCCAGCCGTTGCAGCCCCCCGACGACGACGTCCGTTGCCTCACGCGGTCCGACGTATCCAACAATGCCACACATGCTGCTACGCTCCTACGTTGTGCTTGGGGACGCGCGCACGACGGCACAAGGCCGCGCTGGCCCGTCCAGGCTGTTCCGCTGACATAGGGGTTTGGGGAAGGGTGGTGTGGGGGCTACTGCGTCCGGCGTTGTCCTGCCCGTCGCCGGGAGGCGTTGAACCGTCCGCTCACAGGCGGCACCCGCGCCTGGGAGGCATCCGCTGATCTCTCGATGTTCGGGCCAGGGTATGCCGGGCTGGCTTGCCTGGGGGGCGTCGCCCGTGCCTGGCCCTTAGCCTCGCCGCGCGGCGAGGAACCTCCACCTCGTCAACTCCGTGTTGCCACGGAGCCCGTGCGCTTGCTGCTGGTTGCTTGAGGGCGTTCCTCCTGGCCGCGTTCCCCGCGCGACCCTGCTCACGACACGGCGAAGTATAGCACACCGGTCGCTGGCTGGTCTTACAGGATCGTCACCTGTCGCGCGACTACATCAGCCCCAGCAGCACAAATAGCGCGATCGTGCCGAGCACGATCGCGATCGCGCTGACCGCCGCGCTCCGCCGCCGGTCAGGGGGGGTAGGCGGGGCGCCAGCGAGCGCATAGTTGCCCAGCATCACGCTGATGATCGCAAAGGCAACCAGGGCCAGGAAGGGGATCTTGATGAAGGCGAGTGGTCCAGTGAGGATCGGGGTGAGATAGTCGATGCTGCATGGCACACTGCCCACGCAGGCCGATGGCGGGATCACACCCAGCACCTCCAGGTAGTGGGCGAGCGACACGGCGATACCGCCCAGCGCAAACGGCAGGGCGTACAGGTGCAGACCACGGTCGTCGCGCAGGATGCCCACGGTGAGGATCACGACCAGCGGGTACATCAGGATGCGCTGGTACCAGCACAGCTGGCAGGGGATCCAGCGGAGCACCTCGCTGAAGTACAGGCTGCCACAGGTCGCGACGATTGCGGTTAGTAGCGCGATGTGCCGTGTGGCGGCGGTGAGCAGATCGCCCCACGCCTGCGCGGGGATCGCCTCGCTGCCGCTCGCTGCCGCATTGCTCTTCGCCATCCGTGCTATTACCCCAGGTTATTTCGTTGGTTCTCGCGGCTACTACTACAACGAAGGTTTGCCTTCTGCCGCATCAGTACGCCGTCCGCCTGTCACCCTGAGCGGAGGCGTGGCCGGTGCGAAGGGTCTCGGTTTGGCATCACAGCCGGGACTCCTCATAGTACTACGCCGCCGGAACCGAGGCGGACATTGCATGAGGAAACACTCTCAGACATTGTACCATGTGGTGGCCGGCGATTATCGGGTATACTTGACTCGTCAATAACCTCTGTCGCCATTCCTGTCTGGAGGAGCAGCCCATGTCCGCCCCGTTTCTCGCCGAGGCCGCGTTGCTGCGCGATGCGCTCAGCGCTATGCGCCGTGACCTGCATATGCACCCCGAGCCTGGCTTCCAGGAGTTTCGCACGGCCCGCATCGTCGCCGAACGGCTCGGCGCCCTGGGCTACGAAGTGCAGAGTGGAGTCGGCAAGACAGGCGTGGTCGGCTTGCTCCAGGGTGGTCAGCCCGGCGAGCGAACGGTGCTGCTCCGCTTCGATATGGATGCGTTGCCCATCCAGGAGCAGAACGATGTCCCCTACCGCTCCACCGTGCCTGGCATGATGCACGCCTGCGGCCACGACGCCCACGTGGCGATTGGCATCGGGGTGGCGACGCTCCTGGTACGCCATCGCGATCAGTTGCCCGGGACGATCAAGCTCATGTTTCAGCCCGCCGAGGAGGGCCTGGGCGGAGCTATGGCGATGATCAACGATGGGCTGCTCGAGCATCCCCGCCCCGATGTCGCGCTAGGGCTCCACGTCGCCTCCAACTACGATGTGGGCAGCGCCGTGGTGCGCGAGGGCGCGCTCCTGGCCGCCGCCGATCATTTTGTGATCGTAGTGCACGGCCGGGGTGGCCACGGTGCCCATCCCGACCAGACGGTCGATGCCGTCCTGGTGGCGGCCCAGTTGATCGTTGCCCTGCAGACTATCGTCTCCCGGAGCCTCAATCCGCTTGAGCCGGGCGTGGTGACGGTGGGCGCCGTGCGCGCTGGTGAGGCCCACAACGTGATCGCTGAGACAGCTGAGTTGCGCGGTACGATCCGCAGCTTCTCGCAGGAGGTGCGTGCCCTGCTCCATCGCCGCATCCGTGAGGTGGCGGCAGGTGTGGCCGCCACCTTTGGCGCCACGATCGAGGTCGTCATCCACCGCGGGGTCGACCCGACGATCAACGCTCCCGCGCCAACCGCGGTGGTGCGCCGCGCCGCGGCGGCGGTCCTCGGTGCGGAGAAGATCGATACCGGCTTTCAGACCACCGGGGGCGAGGATTTTTCCGCGGTGCTCGAGCATGTGCCCGGTCACTTCATGATGCTCGGTGCACGGAGTGATGCGCGTACTGGCTTTCCCCATCATAGCCCGCACTTCGATATTGACGAGGCCTGCCTGCCGCTGGGGGTGGCCATCCTCTGTGATGCCGCGGTCCGTTGTCTCAACGGTGAGCACGAGTAGGGCCTCCGCAGACGGTCGCCAGGGGCGCTGAGGCGCAACGCCGTAAGCGAAACGTCATTGACACGCCACACTCTCACCGCTATAGTTGCATGGGCACACATCATATCCCGCCATCGTACTGGCGTCGCAGGAGGTCCTGGTGTCGGTTGAGCACTCCTCGCCCCTCGGTTCGTCGGCTGGGCACCCCGAGCAGGAACACTACCATTCATCGTCGATCCCTGACAGCGGTGGCTGGCCCGCAGGGCAGGAGCAGGCGCCGCCCAGGGCAGGCCGGCCGCGCACGGCTCGCGCTCGCGCCCCGCGTCGCCGTGGCGGCGGGATCTGGATCGCCCTGGCCACGATCGCCCTGATGGCGGTGCTCGCCGCCAGTGTCGGGCTCTATGCCTTTGACCGCAGCTATGCCGGCAGGATCTACCCGAATGTTGCCGTTCGCGGGGTGGCCGTCGGCGAGTTGACGCCCGACGCCGCCCGGGCCACGCTTGAAGCACGCTTTGCGCCATTCCTGGCCCAGCCGGTGACCCTCACCTACGGCGCTCAGACCTGGACGCCCACCCTGGCCGAGCTTGGTGTCCGGCTGGAGCTCGATCGGGCCGTTGAGCGCGCCTATGGCGCAGGGCGGGGCAGCGGCCTTTTCGCAAACCTCCGCGAGGTCTACGCGATCTATCGTGATGGCCTGGAGTTGCCGTTGCACCTGACGGTTGACCAGGCGACCATGCAGGCCTATCTGCTCAGCCGGGGCACCGAGATCGACCGTCCCGCCCGCGATGCCCGCCTTGAGCTCGATGGCACGCTGATTGCCCGCGCACCGGCGGTTACCGGGCAGCAGGTCCTGGTCAGTGAGACGCTCCAGGCGATCACCGCAGCACTTGAGAGCCTCACGCCGCAGACGGTTGCGCTCCGCACCCGTGAGTTGCTGCCGCGCCTCGATGATGCTTCGGCGCGCGCTGCCCAGGCCGATCTCGCGCGCATCCTGGCCGGGCCGATCACGCTCAGCATCGAGGGCGCGCGCCAGCCAGTCGTCTGGTCGCCCGAGGAGCTTGCCAGCCTGGTGCGCGTCGAACGGGTCACGGGGGCCGACCAGGATACGCTCCGGGTGACGGTGGACCGCGAACAAGTGCAGTCGAAGCTCGCCGAACTGGCCGAGGCCACCGCGCGCAAGGGCCGGCTGCCGCGCGTCGACTGGAATGGCGGCAACCTGCGCATCTTCGAGCAGGGCCGCGCCGGTCGGCGCATTGATGTGGCCCAGGCCGAGGAACTGCTGCTCGGCGCATTCAACGCACCGGCCGAAGCGCGCCAGATCGTGCTCCCCCTGGTTGAGGTGCCCGTACCCGTCACAGCGGCCAATCTCGACCAGTTGGGCATCAGCGACCTGCTCTCCGTCGGTCGCAGTGACTTCAGCGGCTCGGCGGCCTACCGGGTCACCAATATCAAGGCCGGGATGCGCCTGCTGCACGGTGTGCTTGTCCCGCCCGGCGAAGAGTTCTCGTTCAACGATACGATCGGCCGGATCGACGCCTCGAATGGCTTCGTGGAGGGCTATGCGATCGTCCAGAATCGTACCCAGCTCGAATGGGGCGGCGGCATCTGCCAGGACTCGACCACGGTCTTCCGTGCCGCCTTCTGGGCCGGGCTGCCGATCACCGAGCGCTGGGGGCACTCGTTCTACATCAGCTGGTACGACAAGTATGCCTTTGCCCAGTATGGCAATGGCCCGGGCATGGACGCGACAATCTTCACGGGCGCCCTCGACCTCAAGTTCCTGAACGATACCGGGAACTGGCTGCTCGTGCAGACGTTTGTGGACGAGAGCCGCGCGCTGGCCGAGGTGCGGATCTACGGCACTGCCGATGGGCGCAAGGTGTCGATGCGGGGACCCACGATCACGGACCGTATTCCGGCACCCACCCAGCCCCGCTACGTCCCCGACCCACGGCGCCCGCGCGGCAGTATTCGCCAGAGCGATACCGCCCGTGGTGGGATGACCATTCAGTTCACCCGGGTGGTCGAGCGCGGCGGGCAGGTGGTTGAACAGCGTACGTTCGAGACGAAGTTCAAGCCCTGGCCAAACATCTATGAGGTGAACCCGGCCGACCTCGGGCCTGACGGACGCCCGATTCCCTACCAGCCGACGCCGAATCCTGCCGAACTGCCGACTCCCGACCCCAACAGCCCGCCGCCTGCCGAGGGTGAGCAGCCCGCCCCACCTGCCGAGAGCACCCCCGTCCCTGGTCTGCTGCCGCAGCCCGAGCCAGCGCCACAGCCCCCTGGCGATGGTGCGGGCACGGAAGGCGACTAAGCGCAGCGGTTGCTAACAGGCTGCCCGCTCCAGCGGCAGCGCTGCCCCCCACACCCGGGCGAGCGCCGGCGCCACCACCTCCGGGTCGCCGGTGGTGGCGCACCGTAGCCGCGCTGAACCGGGGCCGACGCCGGTGGCCGCGGCCACCCGCGCCGTCTGTGCGGCGACGGCCGGGCCGGTATCGATGATCGTCGCCGCGGGGGCTACCGCGGCGATCAGCGGGCGCAGCGGCGGGAAGTGCGTGCACCCCAGCACGAGCGTATCGACACCCTCGGCGACCAGCGGGGCCACGTACGCGGCAACCACTACCTCAGCGCGCGGGCCAGCCAGTTCACCCGCTTCCACCAGTTCCACCATCCCCGGACAGGCGACCGTCTGCAGTTCAACTCCGGTGGCGAACCGCTCCGCCAGGCGGGCAAAGCGCGCGCCGCCCAGGGTGCCGCTGGTCGCCAGCACGGCCACGCGGCCGCTGCGTGTGGCTGCCACAGCAGGCTTGATACCGGGCTCCATGCCCACCACCGGAACGGGCAGGGTCGCGCGCAGCTGTTCAAGGGCAGCGGAGGTGGCGGTGTTGCACGCCACCACCACCAGGCCCGCCCCCTGCTCGACGAGCCAGCCCGCGCAGGCCAGCGCGCGGGCGCGTACGGTATCGGCAGGGAGCGGGCCGTAGGGGCAGTAGGCCGTATCGGCGAGGTAGCACAGGTCGTGGCGGGGCAGGACGGCGCGCACGGCGCGGACCACCGATAGCCCACCCAGCCCGGAGTCGAAGAGGCCGATCATAGGCACGGGGAAACGGGCCGCGGACCGGGGTCAGGCGGCGCGCGCCGCCGGTTGCCTGACGGCGCCGCAACTCTGCACGAAGGCGGTGAAGACGGCCTGCCAGCGCGGGTCTGCCCCACCTTGCAACGCCTCAGGGTGGCACTGCACGCCGAGCACGAAGCCCTCGCCGACGCCCTCGACGGCCTCGATCACGCCGTCGGGGGCCCAGCCGACCGCGCGCAGCCCGGGGGCAACCTCGCGCACCGCCTGGTGGTGCAACGAGTTGACCAGCAGCCGCTCGACGCCAAGCAGCTGCCGCAGGCGCGAGTCCGGGGCGAGGCGCAGTTCGTGGGCCAGCAGGGTCCAGTCCTCGCGCTCGTAGGAGAGGTTATGGGCGAGATTGCCGTCGACCTGAGAGGGCAGATCCTGGTACAACGTGCCGCCGAGGGCCACGTTGATCACCTGGATGCCACGGCAGATGCCGAGCACCGGTTTGCCCTCCGCGATGGCCCAGCGTGCCATCGGCAGTTCGGCGCTGTCGCGTAGCGGGTCGACCGTGCCCAGGTTCTCGTGGGGCTCGGCGCCATAACGCGCGGGCTCGATGTCGCCCCCACCGGCGAGCAGTAAGCCGTCGAGGCGGCTGAAGAGCTCGCGCAGGATCAACTCGTCCTGTACAGGCGGGATGAGCATCGGGGCGCCGCCGGCGCGCAGGACAGCGTCGACATAGGTCTGGCGGTGCCCAAACGATGGCGGGCACCAGTCCCGGTCGTGGAACGTACCACACGAGATACCGATCAGGGGCTTCATCCGCTCGCGCTCCTCACACTGCCGTGGCGATTCCATTTGTGCATTATAACATGGTCGTCCAGCCCAGCCGGAGGATGCAATATCTTTGGGGCAAGCCCCAAACCCCCGGTGGGCTG
>DAOUBZ010000632.1:0-5207 GCA_034432515.1 Chloroflexaceae bacterium
CACCCGGTGGCGCATGCGTCGGCCTGACGCCGTCCTAACGCACGGTCAGCACCAGGACCGCGCCGAGGGCCACAGCGACCACCAGCGTGCCTGCCAGGAGCGTCCAGAGGGAGACCGGCAGACCTCGCGGGCCAATGACGGCCTGCAGTGTGCGAACGCTCATCACCGCAACGACGCCGAGCAACCCGGCGAGCAGCAGCAGACTGGCAACCTGCACGATCAGGACAGGCACGACCCAGGCGACGATGGCCAGCCCGATGCCGCACAGGATCGCCAGATAGCCCATCCAGCGTCCGACGGCGCCACCCTCATCGGGTGGCACAAGCGGAAAGGAGCGGGTTGGCGTTGTCTGGCCGGGTCTGCGGTATTTCATTGTCATTTCAGCTTCCTTTTTGTGCGGCGTCCGAGCTTCGTTGGTGGCTTGCGCTCGTTGGGCCGAAGCATGAGCTGCGCCAATGACTCGGCCAACGGGGTGATAGCCAGCCCATCACCTGTGTTCGGACGGAGTACTGGCTCGTGTTGCCTACGCTGAGTCCATTATACGGTGCCGAGCTACGTGGAAGTCACGGGCCTCATACCGGTGACGAGTGATGCGTGACGAGCCGCACCGTCCGCATCACGCTGCGGAGCCGCGCCAGGTCGACTCGCAACGCCTCAACCGAGTCTGGTCTCAGCGGTGCTGCTGCGACATTACCTGCGCAGCAGCGGCAGCCACAGGTCAGTTGCGAGCATCCCCCCGGGCAGCGGCTGGAAGCGCGGCGTGCCAGCCGGCCCCTCGCTAATACCGCCCGGCCCGGTGCCCAGTGTCTCGCGCAGGTAGACGCGCAGCATCGCCGCCCAGGCGTCGCTACGCAGCGCATCGCCCTGTTCCCCGTAGAGGTAGGCGGCGCTCAGGGACGGCTGCCCGCCGAGCCGGTCACCGCCGGGGAAGAATACCGCCAGGCCGCGCGCGCGCTCCAGGCTCAGCGGCGCGCCCGTGCTGCTCTGCCCCGAGCGCTGCACGCTGGCAAGCAGCGGCGAGGCCGCCTGGTCGTCGAGCAGGCCCACCAGGGCCGCCGCCGTCGCCTGGAGCGCCGGGTCGATGCCCGGCGTATCACGCAGGCGCAGCGCCAGGTCGCCCAGGTCGACCAGGGCGTCCTCTTCGGCCGCGATAGGCGGGCCGCTCACGGCCGCCAACTGGTCGTGGCGCCCGTTGCCCGAGGCATCGTAGACCTGGGCTGCCGCGCGGGCCGCTGCCACCAGCGGCCGCGTGCGCTCGCTGTCGGCAGTGATGGCGCTACGGATAGCATTGGCCAGTTCATCACTGCGCTGGGCCAGGCCGCTAAGCCGGGTGAGGTCGTAGGCGGCGAGGCTGCGGGCCAGCCCGGGGCCAACGCTGGCGACGGTGCCGTCGTAGACGCTGACAACCCCGGCGGCGACGGCGGCCGGGTTGGCGCTACCCGCCCCACCGAGCAGTGGCAGCAAGCGTTCATAAGGACCAAGCTGCCAGAGCGGGCCGGCCGCGGCAACGGCAAAACGGGCGTAGGGCGCGGTGGCCCGCAGGACATCCAGGCTGCCCAGAAGCGGCGCCTGGTAGATCACCAGGTCGAGTTGTTGCGCCTCGCCCAGGCCGGCGCCTGCGTAGGCGGCCTGCAACTCGGCCAGGCTGAGCACCGACCCGCCGTCGACCCCGGCGTCCGTCTCGTCGAGGGCCAGTTGGCCCGCCGCCTGCCCCGGGGCAACGATCAGCAGGGCGGTGCGCGCGGCGGGGTAAGGCTCGCGCCCCAGGGCGATGAACTGGGCCAGCGTCGTCGGATCGGCGCTGCTAGCCTCGGGGCGCAGCCGGCAGTCGGGGGCGCCACTGGCCGGGTAGGCGCAGAGGCGCAGCCCATCGGGGCCGTAGTCGTCCACCAGGCTGAGCACCCGCAGATTGGGGTATTGCGCGGCCAGGGCCGGCAGTCGCGCCAGCTGGCCCGTCGGCCGGGCGCTGCGCGGCGCGCGCCGCGGGTCGCCCAGGGTGTTGTCGGCAGCCACGTAGATCAGCAAGCTCCAGTCGGCACCGGGCGGGCCAGCGGCGGGCTCGCCGGACTCAGGCGCGGGTGGCGCACCGGGCGCTGCCAGTGGGGCAGGGAGCAACGTGACTGCCCGCTCGAAGCGGCTGTAGCCGTACTGTGCGCCAGGATCGGTGCGCGGGTCGCGGTCGTAGACCACCACGTACCAGCGATAGCTGCGCCCATAGGCAAAGGGGAAGCCGGGGGCGCTGGCGAAGCTGGCCGGCGCCAGGTTGAAGGCAAGCGGCTCACGGCCAGGGTCGAGCAGCGGACCGCAGAGCTGTACTGGCAGGCCCGTGGCCGGGTCGGCCCGCTCCGGGTCGTAGAGGCAGAACTGGTGGCGCTCCCCGGCGGCGGCGCGCCCGCTCCAGCTGAAGCGGGCCGGCTGGGCACTGGTGGCGACCACGTTCGCGAAGGGGGCGGGACGCTCCAGCTGCACATTGGCCACGTCGAAGTTCAGCTCGCGGAGCTCGACGCCCTCAGCCAGCTGACTGAGCTGCGGGCCGGCCCAGAAGCCCAGCCGGCCCCGCTCCAGGGCGGGCGCATCGAGACTGGCCCGGAACCAGATGCGGTAGCTCGTCTCGGCGGGCAAGGCAGGCACCGCCGCGAAGCGGTAGGCGCCATCGGCGCCGGAGCTGGCGGTAGCGACCAGGCGTGTCCCGCCGGCGTCGCTGCGGGTGAGCAGCAGCGACGCGTCGGCGGCCGGGGCATCACCCTGGCGCACCTGGCCGCTCAGGCTTGCCGCCGGCTCGCAGACACTGGCCTCGAGGTTGTCGAGCCAGAGCCGCGGGGTGGCGCCGTTGAGCGCGTTCAGCGCAGTGATGAGCAGGTCGGCCCGGCCCAGGGCGCGCAGGCGCGCGATCGCGCCCGGGTCGGTCAGGTTGCTCAACTCCCACTCGAAGCGCCGCCAGGCCCCATCGCCGTCGGGTGCGGTGTCAAGCTCGATCCGGGCGATCAGGCCGCCCGGGTCAAGCCGACCAACCTCGTAGAACTCGACCAGCAGGCGGTCGTTGGCGCCAGTGGCGCCGCTCGCATAGCGGTAACGCAACGAGCCGTAGAGCTCGGCGAGGTTCGCGGGCAGGCTGATCGTCTGGCCCACCGAGGCGCTGGCGGGCACGCCATCGCTGCTGGCGGCGAAATAGAGCGCCTGGGGCGGCGAGAAGGGCGTCTCGGTGGAAAATGTCCAGTCGGGGCGGAACACCCGCCAGGGCGAGGAGGCGGGCGGCAGGCTCACCTGCGGATCGGCAAAGGCCGCCGTGCAGCGCAGGCTGCTCTGCGCCAGGCCGGCAGCACTGCTGGCACGCAGGGCGGGCGGCATGGGCGCCGGCAGGTCCGGGCGAAACAGCGTCGGGCCGGCCTGGGCGCGGGTGAGCGGCGCAGCGCCGACCAGCAGGGCGAACAGGGCGAGGATGAGCAGCAGGGATTGTTTCATCGGGTTGGGCAAGGTTGAAACCAGCTTGACGGTATGCAATGAGGCGATGAGGCGAGGCAGTGAGGACGCGCTGCCACCGCCTTGTTGCGTCACGCATCCTGCACCATTGTACGCTCCAGCCGCAGCGAGTGCGCGGCGGATCGCCTATAATGGGAACAATGTGACCTGCGTCGCATCCGCACCGTGCGGCGCACGCCTGACAGCTGACAACCGGGGGCGGGCGCCCGCCCTGCCGGAGAGATCGTATGACTGAGCCCTCCACCCTGACTGTCGCGGCGGCCAGTGCCGCCCTCGCCGCCGGCGAACTGACCTCGCTTGAGTTGACCGAGGCCCTGCTGGCGCGGATCGCCGCCGTCGAGCCCACCGTGCGCGCCTTCCTCACCCTGACGGCTGAGCAGGCGCTTGAGGCCGCCCGCGCCGCCGACGCCAGCCGCTGCGCCGATTCCGGCCCGCTGCACGGCGTGCCCCTGGCGATCAAGGACGTGATCTGTACCGACGGCGTGCGCACCACCTGCGGCTCGGCTATTCTCGCGACATTCGTGCCACCCTACGACGCGACCGTGGTTAGCCGGCTCATGGCGGCCGGCGCGATCAGCCTCGGCAAGCTCAACTGCGACGAGTTTGCCATGGGTTCGAGCACCGAGACCAGCGCCTACCAGATCACACGCAACCCCTGGGATCCGGAGCGGGTGCCCGGGGGCAGCAGCGGCGGCAGCGCGGCGGCGGTCGCGGCCTCCATGGCGCCGGGCAGCCTGGGCACCGACACCGGCGGCTCGATCCGCCAGCCCGCGGCCCTCTGCGGTGTCAGCGGGCTCAAACCTACCTACGGCCGGGTGAGCCGCTTCGGGCTGGTCGCCTACGGCTCCTCGCTCGACCAGATCGGCCCGCTGGCCTGGACGGCCGAGGACCTGGCGATCATGCTGCAGGTCATTGCCGGCCAGGATCCCCGTGACGGCACTAGCGCCCCTGTGCCGGTGCCCGACTATCGCGCCGCGCTCAGCGGCGAGGTACGTGGTCTGCGCATCGGTGTGCCCGGCGAGTACTTCGTCGAGGGCATGGAGCCAGGGGTCGAACAGGCCACCCGCGAGGCAATCGCCGTGCTGCGCGCGCAGGGCGCCGAGGTGGTGGAGCTTTCGTTGCCGCATACGCGCTATGCGCTACCAACCTACTATATCATCGCCCCGGCCGAGGCCAGCGCCAACCTGGCCCGCTTCGACGGCGTACGCTACGGCCCCCGCGAGGCCGGCGCGAGCATGTGGGACGAGATCGAGCTGACGCGGGGGCGCCGCTTTGGCGCCGAGGTGCGCCGGCGCATCATGCTCGGCACCTACGCCCTCTCGGCCGGCTACTACGACGCCTACTACAAGCGTGCCCAGCAGGTGCGTACCCTGATTAAACGCGACTTCGACCAGGCCTTCACACAGGTAGACGTGATCGCCGCCCCGACCTCGCCAACGGTCGCCTTCAAGGTCGGGCAGAAGCTCGACGATCCGATCGCCATGTACCTGAGCGATGTTTGCACACTGCCGATCAACCTGGCCGGTGTGCCCAGTCTGGTGGTGCCGTGCGGCTTCAGCGAGGGGCTGCCGGTGGGCCTGCAGCTGATTGGGCGCCCCTTCGCGGAGGACACGCTGCTCCGGGTGGGCGACGCCTACCAGCGCCTCACGGACTGGCACACCCGCCGCCCGGCGCTGTGAGCCGGATAGCCGATAACGGTGTTGGTTGGTGTTGGCGGCATAGCCGCC
>DAOUBZ010000633.1:0-2283 GCA_034432515.1 Chloroflexaceae bacterium
CAGCTGCGCGGCTGGTCCCAGGCGCCTGGCGGCGCCATGCGGCGCCAGCGGGGCCCAGGGAGTGCCGGCAGGCGTCCGGCAGCCAGCACCGGGGTTGGCAGGTGGCACACCGCTGGGCAGTCTGGGGCCTGCAGAACGGCCGCGATCGCCCGGCCCGGGCGTGGGCTTTGGGGTTGCCAAAGGTGAGGAGCCTCTTTGGCCGGGGGGCCAGGGGCCGCCGCTAGCCGCAGAGGGCAGGCGACGTGCCCCGGAGGCCGCGCGGGGGCAAAGCCAATGCTGCGGCCCAACGAGCGCAACCCGGAACGTAAGCTCGGACGCAATACTCGTCCTACAACTCCGTGCGCATACGCTCGACCATGGCGTGCAGGGCGGCGCGGGCCGCGCCGAGCTCATCGCCGGCGGGCAGGCCAAGCACCGCGAAGTAGCCGGGGGCGACCAGGGCGGCAAGCATGGTGAGCACTTCGGTCTCGACGGTGATGGTATGAACGAGACCGGCGCCGATGCGCGCTGCGGCAGCGCTGGCGGCGCCGGCAAGGGTGGCCAGTTCGATCTCGGCAAGCTCGAGATCATAGGCACTGCCCTCATCGGCGAAGACCATCTCGATGCCCAGGCCGTCGGTGCCGACGACCCCGGCGAAGCGTGCCTCGTCCAGACCGTCGAGTGTCTCGTTGAGGATGGCAGTGAGGCTCATCGGGGGAGTTCCTTGGGCTGGTAGCGCAGCGCAGTTCGTCACTGGTATCAGAGCTCGCGCCGGCCCTCGAGCGCCGCGCCGAGCGTGTCCGGGTCGGCCCACTCCAGGTCGCCGCCAGTGGGCAGCCCGCGCGAGAGCCGGGTGACGCGAACACCGAGCGGCGCCAGGTCCTTCAGCAGCAGGAAGGCAGTTGCTTCGCCCTCGGTATTCGGGTTAGTGGCGAGGATGACCTCATCGATCGGCTCGCTGCGCACACGGGCCAGCAGTTCGTCGATCTTCAGGTCTTCGCGATAGATGCCTTCGAGGGGGGCGACGTGGCCATGGAGCACGTGGTAGAGCCCGCGATAGGCACCGGTGCGCTCGATCGCCAGCACGTCGAGCGGCTCCTCGACCACGCAGATCTTGCTCTGGTCGCGGGAGGGGCTGGCGCAGATCGGGCAGAGCTCGCCCACGGTGATGTTGAAGCAGCGGGTGCAGAAGCTCACCTGGTCGCGCAGGTCATTGATGGCCTGGGCAAGCGAACGCGCCTGCTCTGCCTCGGCGCGCAGCAGGTAGAAGGTGAGCCGTGAGGCGGTCTTCGGGCCGATCCCCGGCAACTTGCCGAATGCTTCGATCAGCCGCGCGACCGGCTCGGCGATCAGGGTGTCGCCGCGGGAAGTCGTCACTGGTTGGCGCCGATCCGCATGGTGTTAGAACAGTCCCGGCATGCCCTTCATGCCGCCCATCAGAGGACCCATACGCTGCTCGGCCAGTTCCTGGGCCTTCCTGGTGGCATCGTGGACGGCGGCCAGCAACAGATCCTGGAGCATTTCGACATCGGCGGGGTCAACCACCTCGGGGGCGATGGTAATGCTCTGCACCTCGCGATGGCCGTTCATCTGCACCGTAATGGCGCCGCCGCCCGCCGTGCCCTCAACAGTGGCGGTGGCGAGCTCCTCCTGGATCTTTTGCATCTGGCGCTGCATCTGCTGGGCCATCTGCTGTAGCTGGCGAGAGTTCATGCGGGACTCCTTATTGCTGAAACGCCCTGGCTGTAGCTTACCATACCGCCGTTGCCCTTGACAAGGCGGCTACTCGGGGGGCTCGATATCGACGATATGGGCCTCGAAGATGTTCATCGCGGCGCGGACCAGTTCGTCCTTGCGCGCCTCGCGGATCTGGCCGCGCAGGTCGCGAACCTCGGGCCGGGCCTCGATCGTGCATCGTAGTGCGACGGCAACGCCGAGGTGGCGCTGCAGCACCTCCTCGACGATCTTGCGGTTCTGCGCCTTTTCCAGGTTTTCGCGGTGGAAGGGTGAGGCGGCCAGCAGCACCACGGTGTTGCCCTCGACATCGATCGGGCGCACGCTGTGCAGCAGCGCCTGTACGGTGGGGCTGCGGGGGCGCACATCGCGCTTGATCTCTTCCCAGCGGGCCTCGACCAGTTCCAGCAGCGAGAAGTCGGCGTTGGCGGCCGCGGCCGCCTCGGGCGAGCGGGGGGCGTGGGCGGCGTGCACCGGCACGGGTGCCGGCTCAGGCGCCGACTCAGGTGGCGTGGCCGCCTCGTCCGGGGCCGGCTCTTGCGTGGTAGCTGGGGGTGGCGCGGGCACTGC
>DAOUBZ010000634.1:0-3862 GCA_034432515.1 Chloroflexaceae bacterium
GCCGCCGCGGCCCTGGCCGACGCCCTGCGCGACCCGAGTGTGACCCGGCCGGCCGCCGAGGCGCTCGACCAGGGCCGGCCAGGTGAGGCCGCCCGCCAGTTGCGCGAACTGGCCGACCAGGCCGGGCAACTCTCGCCCCAGGCTCGCAACGACCTCGGCCAGGCGCTGCGTGAGGCCGCCCGCCAGGTCGCGCCAACCAGCCCCGGTCTCGCCGAACAGCTCAACCAGAGCGCAGACGGCCTTGAGGCCGGCGGTGGGCAGGCGGCCGCGGCCCTGGAGGATCTGGCCAGTCTCGTTGAGCAGTTTGGCCAGAGCCAGGCCAGCGACCAGCCGCCCGGTGCGCCCCAGGGGCAGAGTGCCGGCCAGGGCGCCGGTGGCGCTGGCCAGGGCAGCCTGCCGGGCGACCAGCGCGAGAGCCCCGGCCAGCGCCTCGGTGTCGATGGTGTCCCCCTTGAACTGGCCAGCGACGGGGGCAGCACTGTCCCCGGCGCCGGTGATGCCGAGCAAGCGTCGGCGCCGGAGGGTGGCACAGCCGGCACGGGCAGCTTCACCCGTGGTAGCCAGAGCAGTGAGCGGGTGTCGATCGGTGACGACCCGCTGCGTATTCCTGCGGATCTGCGTGATGTGGTTCAGGACTATTTTTCGCCGTAACCGGCCAGACCGCACCCGGCGTCTCTGGCGGGTCGCGGGCGCGAACCGACCTGCCGGTCCGCTCTTCGACGAGGCCTTCCTGCGGCGCATCGAGCGCATGAGCCTCCAGGCGCAGCGGACGCTGCGTGGCAACCCGGCTAGCGGTGAACACCCCAGCCAGCGGCGGTTGCCGGCCACGATCTTCAGCGAGCACCGGCCCTACTCAAGCGGTGACGATGTGCGCTACGTCGACTGGAACGCCTATGCGCGCCAGAACCAGGTGCTGGTCAAGCTCGGCGAGGCCGAGCAGGATGTCAACGTCCACCTGCTGATCGATGCCTCACGCAGCATGACGCTGGGCAGCCCGTCGCGCCTGCGCCTGGCCCAGCAACTCGTGGGCGCCCTGGGCTACCTGGCCCTGGCCCACAGCGACCGCCTGCACATCGTCCCCTTCGGCCCCGAGGCGCTCCGTCCCTTTGGCCCCGTCCAGGGCAAGGCGCGCGTGATCGAGATGCTGCGCTTCGTCGAGGCGATCACGCCCCAGCCGGAGACGCGCCTCGGCGCTGTGCTCGAACGCCATGGGCACCTGCATCCCCAGGGCGGGATGCTCGTCGTCTGCACCGACCTGCTGGCCCCCGATAGTCTGGAGCAGGGGTTGCGTGCGCTGGCGCCACCACGCTGGCAGACCCTGGTGCTGCACCTGCTCGACCGGCACGAGCTCGCGCCAACCCTCCGCGGGCCGCTGGAACTGGAGGATAGCGAGACCGGCCAGCGCCTTATGCTCACCCTCGACGACGAGACGCTGCGCGCCTACCAGCGCCATGTCCACAGCTGGCGCGAGGCGATCGCCCGGCTCTGCGCCCGGCGGGGCATCGGCTACGCCGCCGTGATGAGCGACTGGCCCCTTGAGCAGCAGGTGATCCCCTATCTGCGCGCGCGCCGCCTGTTGTCGTGATCGGGGCCTGCATCATGGTTGCATGCGTACACACCCGGGCTGAACAATGAGCATCCTTGCCCCGCTGGGCCTGCTGGCACTGCTCGCCCTGCCAGTGATCATCATTCTGCATATGCTGCGCGAGCGCCGGCGGCGAGTCGTGGTGCCGTCGCTCTTGCTCTGGCAGCAGGTGCCGCAGCAGCGCGCAGCCCGGCGCCGGCGCCGGCCCCCGCTGACCTTGCTGCTGCTGCTGCACCTGCTTGCCGCCGCGCTGCTCGGCCTGGCCCTGGCTCGCCCCCAGTGGAGCCTGGCCAGCTTCGGCGCTGAGCGCCACCTGGCCCTGGTGATCGATACCTCCGCCAGTATGGCTGCCCCTGCCCCCGGTTTTGGTGGCTCCCGCCTCGACGCTGCCCGCGCCCGCGCCCGCACGCTGATCGGTAGCGTGGGCGCGCGTGGCAGTACGACGCTGATCACTGCGGGCCCCCAGGCCCGGCTGGTCGATGCCGCCGGACCTGAGGGCGCCTCCCGGCTCGCGGCCACGCTCGCCGGCCTCAGCGCGTCCGGCGCCGGCAGCGATATCGCCGGTGCGCTGACCCTGGCCGAGACGGCACTACAGGGCCGTGCCGGTGGCCAGATCGTGGTACTGACCGACGCCGCACTCCCCACTCTGGCTGCCGAGCTCAGCGGGCGCCCGGTGGCTGTGCCGATCGCGTGGGAGAGCCTGGGCGGCGCGCTCGATAATCGCGCCCTGATTACCCTCGCGGCTCGCCCCCGCGCCGGCAATGGCCCGGTGCAAGTCTATGCCCGCGTGGCCAACTATGGCAGCCGCCCACTGCGCACCGTCGTGCGCCTCGCCGGCGATGAGCGTGTGCTCGATAGCCGTCCCGTGAACCTGCAGCCCGACGGGGAAGTTGAACTGACCTGGACGGTGCCCCGGGGGATTGCGTTGCTCCGCGCCGAGCTCGACGGCGAGGACGCCCTGCCGGCTGATGACGTGGCCGCCCTCAGCCTCGTCCAGAACCGCCCCGTGCGCGCCCTGCTCGTAACCGCGCAGCCTACGGCGCTCGAGCGCGCCCTGCACGCCGTTCCGGGCCTCGACCTTGAACTGGTGAGCCCGGCGGACTACCGTGGCTCAACCGCCGACCTGACCGTCTTCGATGGCGTTTTGCCGCCCGCCTGGCCCGCCGGCGGCGTGCTGGTGATCCATCCGCCCGCTGGCTCCCCGCTGCTGACCGTGAGCGCGGCCCCGCGTACCCCGCTTGAGCCGGCGCTCAGGGTTAGCCCTGCAGCCAGCGCGCTCTTCGAGGGGGTGAGCCTGAACACCGTCGAGTTCGGCGCTGCGCCCGACCTGGCGCCCCCCGAGCGGGCAACGGTGCTGCTGGCCCGCGGCGACCAGCCGC
The DNA here is from genome assembly GCA_034432515.1 of Chloroflexaceae bacterium. Lineage (GTDB taxonomy): Bacteria > Chloroflexota > Chloroflexia > Chloroflexales > Chloroflexaceae > JACAEO01. The sequence continues at coordinate 2,965 of DAOUBZ010000634.1, forward strand.
TGATCGCCAGCTGGCGCAGCGAGACGAGTACGATCGCGGTCTGGAGCTTCGATCTCGCCCAGAGCAACCTGACGACCCGCCTTGCCTTCCCGCTGCTCGTGGCGCGGACCGTGCGTGACCTCACCCCACCGGCGCCGCCAGCCTCGCTGCTGGCCGGCGCGATGGTCGAACTGCGGCCCGATCCACGGGCGACGACCCTGGAACTGACGGCGCCCGATGGCGCCACGACGCGCGTCGCCGTGACGCCGGACGGTCCCGCACGCTTCAACCCTGACCAGCCGGGGATCTACACGCTCGTGGAACGGGCGGGTTCCCGCCTGCTCTACGAGGGGCGCATCGCGGTGAACGCCGGGGCTGCCTTTGAGTCGGATCTGCGGCCGCAGAGCCTGCCCGGGCCGGTTGCGCCTTCAGTGCTGAGCGGCACCGAGGGCGCGGCCGACCGGCCACTCTGGCCGTGGCTGGCGGCCGTTGCGCTCCTGGTTATGCTCGGTGAATGGTTCTACGTGCACGGCAGACGCTCGCCGGGGCTGGCCGAGGGCTGAGCAGCATGATCTTTCGCAATCCACAGCTGCTCTGGCTCTTGCTGCTCTTGCCAGCGTTTGTGCTGCTCTGGCGCTGGCGCGGGGTGCGCGTGCCGCTGGTGGCGCTGGCGTTGCGCCTGCTGGTCGTGGCAACCCTGGTGCTGGCCCTGGCCGACCCGCTGATCGGCGCGGCGCCGCCGCCGTCCGGCCCGCTGGTGGTGCTGGTTGACCAGTCCGATAGCCTGGCGGAGCGCAGCCGGGCGACGCTGCGCGAGCAGGCGGCGGCCATCGCCCGTGGCGCGGGCGGTGCCCAGGTGCTCTACTTCGGCGCAAATGTCGTGAGCGGTCCCCAGACGACCGACGCCGCGGACCGCGCG
>DAOUBZ010000635.1:0-3783 GCA_034432515.1 Chloroflexaceae bacterium
GCCGCCGCGAGCCGCCGCGCCTCGCGCAGCGCCCGGCCGCCGCAAGCGAACTCGACCCGCGTGCCACCCCGCTGCCGCGACCAGCGCAGCACGCTGATCAGCCCTACGCCACCCGTGCTGTGGGGATGCGTGCCACCGCAGGCCGAGTGGTCAAAGTCCGCCACGCTCACCACCCGCACCGGCCCGCGTACCTGCGGTGGCTTGCGCAGCGGCAGTCGTGCCAGTTCCGTCGCGCTGACGAAGCGCGCCTCCACCGACCGGCACTCCCAGACCACCTGGTTGGCGAGCTCTTCCGCAGCACGCACCTGCGCCGGCTGCAGTGTGGGCGTGTCGAGGTCGATCGTGACGCTGCCGTCGCTGAGGTGAAATGCGCTGGTGGGCAGGCCGCTGGTGGCCAGAAAGGCCGCGGTAAGCAGATGCTGGCCGCAGTGCTGCTGCATATGGTCGAAGCGCCGCTCCCAGGCGATCGCGCCCTGCACTGCCGCGCCGATCGGCAGCGCCTCCAGGTCCTCGGCTCGGGCCAGCAGGTGCCACACTGTGGCCTCAGCGGCCTGCACGTCGATCACGGCCAGCCCGTTCAGCGTGCCGCGGTCGGCGGGTTGGCCGCCCCCCTCGGGGTAGAAGGCGCTCCGGTCGAGGGCCAGCGCCGGGTGACCAGCCACCGTCCCGTGGGCGACGACGCGGGCCGTGAAGCTGGTGCAATACGCATCTTCGTAGTAGAGTCGCGTCGTCTCAGGCATGGAACACCTTCTCTGGTCGCCAACTGTCCGCCTCGTGGCGCAGCAGGGCCAGCAGCGCGCCGTCGGGGCCGTGGGCCCGCGCCCGCTCGCCCGCAAGTGCGGGCAGGTGCACGGGCATGCCGTGGGCCACGCGGCGCGCGCTCTCGGCGTCGAGGCTGGCTACCGGCCAGTCGGCCACCGCCAACTCGGGGGGCAGCAGGGCTGCCACGAGCCGCGCCGGATCGGCGGCCAGGCTGTCGAGGGTGAGCGCGGTTGCAAGCGTGAAGGGGCCGACAAAGGTGCGGCGCAGGTCGGCCAGGTGCGCGCCGCAGCCAAGCGCCACGCCAATGTCGCGGGCCAGGCTGCGAATGTAGGTTCCCTTGCCGCACTCCACGCTGATGCGCAGCGTATCGCGGCCGGCCCACTCCCAGTCCAGGCGATAGACGGTCACCGGGCGCGGGGCGAGCTCCGGCGCCTGGCCCGCGCGGGCGAGTTCGTAGAGCCGGCGCCCCTGGTGGTGCAGCGCAGAGTAGATCGGCGGCACCTGGAGGATGCTGCCGCGTAACGGGGCGATGGCAGCTTCGATCGCCTGGTCGTCGAAGGCCGGCGGCGGGCTGGTTGCGACCACGGCTCCGGTGGCGTCATCGGTGGCCGTGCTGATCCCAAGGCGCACGAGGCCGACATAGCCCTTGTGTGTATCGGCCAGGTACTCGATCAGGCGGGTCGCATAGCCCAGGGCGATCGGCAGCACCCCGGTTGCCGCCGGGTCGAGCGTGCCAGCGTGGCCGACCCTGACCCCACGGCCCGCCAGGCGGCGGATCCGCGCCACCGCGTCGTGAGCGGTGATCCCGGCCGGTTTGTCGAGATTTACAAAGCCGTGCATTGCTGGAGCATCACGTCAGATCCCAAGCATCGCGCGCAGCTGTGGCAGCACCGCCGCCTCGGCGGCCTCCAGGCCCATGGGCAGGGTCGCCCCGGCGGCCTGGGTATGGCCGCCGCCGCCCCAGGTCTGCGCCACCGCCGCCACATCGATCCCGGGGCTTGCGCGGAGGCTCAGCTTGACGGTCTGGTCAGGCCGTTCTTTGAACAGGGCGCAGACGCGAACGCCATCGATCCGCTGCATACGCATGATCGTGTCATCGGTGGCCTCATCGCCCGCGCCGGTCGCGGCCAGGTGGGCCAGGCTCACCCGCGCCCAGGCGAGCGGTCCCTGGCGGCGCAGGTCGCTCAGTACCAGCGCGGTGAGGCGCATGGTGCTCTCGGGGATGCTGAAATAGACGGCGTTGATCACGGCGCGCAGGTCGGCGCCGGCGGTAAGCATTGCGGCAGCGGTCTGCAGCGTCTGCGGAGTGGTGCTGCTGGTCTGGAAACTCTGGGTATCGGTGATCGTGCCCAGGTAGAGGCAGGTGGCGGCCTGCGGGCTCACCGGGATGTCCATCGCGTGCAGCAGGCGGAAGAGCAGATCGGCGGTGGAGGCGGCCTGCGGGTCGATCAGGTTCAGTTGCCCGCCGCCTGCGTTGGTCACGTGGTGGTCGGTGATGATCAGTGGTCGGGCAAGCAGCGCAGGCAGGTGCCCATCGGCGAGGGCGCCCACGCGCTCCGGCGTGGCGGTATCGAGCATCCAGGTCAACTCGGCAGCGGGTAGCGGATCGCCGGGCTGGTAGACAGACAGCCACTCGGCGCCGGGCAACGCGCGGCAGTACGATGGCGCCGGTCCGGCGAGCAGGCAGATCGGCTCCCTGCCGGCCACGCGCAGGGCGTGGGCGGCCCCGAGCAGCGAACCGACGGCGTCGCCGTCGGGGTTGACGTGGGTGAGCAGCAGGACGCGCCGCGCCTGGTCGATCTGCCGGCGGAACGCGGGCGCGGCCGCGGTGACATCGGTGTAGATCATGGCCTGATGATGCGGTAGACGCAATGTCCGGAGCGCTTCTTGATCGCCTTGAGCTTGAGGTTGTGGCGTGGCCCAAGACGGGGAATGAGGTGGTTGAGGCCGCTGACCACGACGAACCAGTACTCGCCGCCCGGGCTCAGGTGCGCGAGCGGGCCGAGGATGAACTCCTGCTCGATCGCCAGGTCGCCGATTTTGGCGGGGATGTTCGAGACGATCAGGTCGTAGGGGCCGGGCGGGACAGCCTCGAGCCCGACGCTGCCCAGGACGGTGGCGTTGGTGATCTGGTTGAGGGTGAGGTTATGGCGGGCGTAGCGCACCGCCAGCAGGTCCTTATCCGCCAGCACCACCGTGGCCTCGGGGTAGCGACGGGCCAGCGCGATGCCGATCACCCCGACCCCGCAGCCCAGGTCGAGGATGCGCGCCGGCGGCGCGGCGGGCTCCAGGCTGCGCAGCAGCAGGTCCGTCCCCTCATCGACCTGAAACGAGGAGAAGAGCGTATGGGCCACGTCGAAGACGAATGGCTCGCCACGCAGGCTGTAGGGTATGCGCTTCTTGTAGTAGGCGTCGAGGCCGTCCATAGACTGCGTCGGAGTTGGACCGAAGCAATGGCTACACCAACGCTTCGGCCTTACAAGGGCGAGGGCCGGCCCAGCGTTGTCCGGGTCCAGGGGCCTACGGTTCCTCATCGAGTTTCGGCGGGTTGGCCCTGCGCTGCTCCTCGACCTCGCGCAGCACCTCCTGGATGCGCATACTGTAGTCGAGCGAGGTATCGTGGACGATCTGCAGTTCGGGGATGAAGCGCATATGGCGCATCTCCTCGGCCACCCGCTTGCGGATGAACCCCTTGGCATGCTCAAGGCCGGCCAGCGTCTCGGCCTGTTGCGCCGCATCGCCCATGATCGAGACGCGCACCCTGGCCCGTTGCAGGTCCGCGCTGACCTCCACGCCGGTCACGGTGGCGAAGCCGACCCGCGGATCCTTCACCTCGTACTGGATCACCTCGCCGATGATGCGCTGCATCGTATCGGCAACTTGCTGCAGGCGTTGTTTGGACATAGCTATGCCGCCTTGGTACCAACGAGGGTTGTCATTCCGAGCCCTTCGCGGAGGTTCCCCTGAGCCCTTCGGCGGAGTTCACCCTGAGCGAAGCGAAGGGCTCAGGGGAACCTCCGC
>DAOUBZ010000636.1:0-4783 GCA_034432515.1 Chloroflexaceae bacterium
TGCGCGCTACTCAGGATGCGGTTGTTCGGCTGTAAGGATGTCGAATCTGAGGTATTCGGAATGGGGCTGTTAACCCGGCGCCAGCACACCAGGTGATGGCCCCAGGATATCGGCCACCACATCCCTGGCCCAGTAGCGGACCTGGCCATTGCGCGAGAGGCGTCGAACGCCGTCCAGTTGGCCCCCAAGCGTAACAATGGCGGGTTCTTCGCTGAACTGGCCATCGTGTTCCTTGATCTGGCCCAGGCCAACGCAGGCAAGGAGCCCGTTGCACAGGCAGCGCCGCTCCTCGGTGTTGCGCATCAGGCCCCGTTTGCCCAGGTAGCCCTCCACCGGGCCCGCAGCACAGCGCTGAAAGAGGGAGCGGGCGCCATTGTGATCGGGTGCCGTCACCCCCACCTGCTGGAGCAACCCGATGTCACAGATGCGCTGGCGCTGTGCGAACACCTCCTGGTCGGCGAGCGTGCCGGCGATCTGCACGACCTTGAACGAGAAGCCGGTGGGTGATACCAGGGTGGTGCGCACCAGGGCCGCATCATCGATGCCGTTGCGCAGCGCTTCGAAAATCGCCGAGCGATACTCGGCGCGCATGCCGGACTCCTCGGCCAGGGCGAAGGCCGAGCCAACCTGGATGCCGGTTGCGCCCATCTCCAGGGCCAGTTGCAGCTGCTCGCGGCTGCCATAGCCGCCAGCCAGCCAGAACGGCAGGCCCACCGCGCGGATCGCCGCAATATCGGCCGTATCGCCGGGACCATAGATCGGCTGGCCGCTTTCGTCGTAGCGCAGGGGCCCAACCGGGTTCGCATTGTGGCCGCCGGCAGTGTGGTTCTCCACAATCAATCCATCGGGGGGCTCGCTCGTGCTCGCCGCCAGGGCCTGGGCCAGCTCGGGCAGGGTAACGATCGCCAGGAAGGCGGGCCGCTTGAGCGGGCGACGGGCCAGCGCGCCGTCACCGACCTGGTGCGGGTCAAAGGCCAGCGAGAAACGCTCGCCGGCGCCCTGGTACAGCACCGTGAGGTCGCGGGTCACCGGCTCGTGTTGTGCCAGGCGTGAGCAGATGGCAGGCAGGCCCTCTGGATTGCCGGCGCCGACCACGACTCCATCCACGCCAGCGAGCATCGCGCCATACATAACATATGGCAATGGCAGTTCGATCTTGTTCAGAAAGTTCATGAAGATCGCGCCACGATGCCCTTCCTTGGCGAGCCAGACCTCGGCAAAGGCAGTGGCGATCAGCAACTCGATCACGGCCGGGTCCAGCCGCAGAGTCATCGTGCTATCGATCGCGGCGCTAGCGGGTCCGCCAACCTGGCCCCGCACCGCTACCATCGGCGAACTCTTGAAGCGTGCCGTGGGCGCCTTGCCACCGTCCACAAAGTAGCGGTCGCAGATCCGCTGCCCGATGGTTACCCCAAAGGTCTGATCAAAGGCGGCGAGGGCTCGGCGCGCGTGCCCCCCCGGGTCGCCAAGTTGCAGCAGCCGCACGTAGACCACATCGAGCGCGGTGCCCGAGACGGTGCCGGCCGTTGCGCCGCTGTGCTCGCTGGCAACGGCGCGCGCCAGCCGCCAGTTGGAGACGTAGACACCCATGCCGCCCTGGATGAGCTTCACTCGACTCAAATCGTGCATCATTTCAGATCCTGGGCCTGAAGCGCCAGCAGGGCCGCGCTGAGCTGATTGCGAACCGCAACGACGGTACGGCCCCGGCACAGTGCAACCTGTGGCTGATCCTCCAGCCGCCCGCAAAACCCACTGCCTGACTGCCAGATGAACGCCCGGTACTCTACGTCTGCAACCTTCATGGGATAGACACGCCCTTTGCGCACGGTGCGCTTCGTTGAGTCAGCCACGGCTCGGTCCTTTCCTTTGCGTGCCACCGGCAACGACCAGTCCGTTCTGACGGGTCTGGCTTGCCCATTAAAACAAATGTACATGACGGGTTAGCGCCATCGTGGCGCTCAAGCTGTGTGACAGTATCCGGGGAGGATCAGGAGGAGGAGCAGCAGCGGGTTGAAGGGCCGTGGGAACAGGCCGGCTCCCATTCCCTACAGCATAGCACGGATCGAACTGCCCGCATAGGAGAGATAATGGCACCACATTGCGCCTTGCTATCTACCCGAGACGTGGTATACTTATGCGGTACGCCAACATCATCTGCTGTGAGACCTCCTCCTGTTCCGCTTTCCTGGTCCCACGGTCGCACTTCGTCGCTCGAAGCATGTTGTTGTTGTGGTCGCCGGAGCGAGCGTGCCAGCGAGTATGTCTGGCCACCGGCCGTTCGAGATGTCGATGTGTTGATCGCGGGGACAGCAGCGCTGTACTCCGCCAGTGCTGCGCAGGAGCGCAGAGGAGTAGTTCCATGCACGTCAAGCTGTTTGTCGGGAATCTGCCCTGGAGCGTGGGCGATGCCGAACTGGGCGAGATCTTCGCCAGCCACGGCGATGTTCAGAGTGCGCGCGTGATCAGTGACCGGGACACCGGTCGCTCACGTGGTTTCGGCTTTGTTGAGATCGAAACCGACGATATTGGCGCGCTCATCCGCGCGACCGACGGCCAGGAGATCGCGGGTCGTAACCTGCGCGTCAACGAAGCCGAGGACAAGCCCTCGGGTGGCCGTAGCTCCGGAGGCCGGGGCGGTTTCGGTGGTCGGCGCGAGCGGTATTGATCATTGTGGCTGCGGTTCACCGCGCCAGACCGATGCGGAGGCGAGGGGCAACCCTGCGCCTCCGTGTTGCGTAAGGAGATCGTCCGTGGCCGATCAGCCGCCGCCTGCCCTCCCCGGCGCTACGCCCTGGACGAGTTGGGCCCAGAGTATCGTCAACGGCGCCGTCGGCGACTACCTGCACGCCCGTCAGAATGGCCTCGGCATCGCCATGGCCCTCTATCACCACCATCGCCCGCTGCCCCTGCAGCGCGAGGCGATCCTCCAGGCCCACCCCCAACCCACTACCCGACTCTGCGTCCTGGTCCACGGCCTCGGCTGCAACGAGGGCGTCTGGACCTACCAGGACCCGGCGCGACCCGCAGGCGAGACCAGCTATGGCGCGGCGCTCCAGGCTGATCTCGGCTATACGCCCCTATTCGTGCGCTACAACAGCGGGCTGGCTATCGCCGAGAATGGCCGGCAGCTGGCCGCGTTGCTGGCTCACCTGGTCGAGGCCTACCCGCTACCGGTCGATGAGCTCATCCTGATCGGCCATAGCATGGGCGGGCTGGTGATCAGGTACGCCTGTCACTATGCCGCCCAACACCAGGCCCCGTGGGTCGGGCATGTTCGCCAGGTGTTCTACCTGGGGAGCCCCCACGACGGCGCGCCCCTGGCGTTGCTCAGCCACATCACCGCCGAGGTGCTCACTGCCGTGCCCAACCCGATCACCAGGCTCATCGGCGACATCTTCAATCTGCGCAGTCAGGGCATCAAGGATCTGCGCGCGGCCCCGCTCGTTGATGCGCACGGTCACCCCGCCACTGAGGAGCCCGTGCCGCAGCAGGTCGTACCCTGGTTGATGACCGCCCAGCACTACCTGATCGTCGGCGCGCTGGGCGACGATCCCCAGCACCTCGCATCGATTCTGCTTGGCGACGGGCTGGTGCTGGTGCCGCGGATGCCCACAACCCCGCCAGACGGCGCGGGCCCCGATCCCATCTTGCGCGAACAGATCGCCTGTTTCCCGCGGACCGGCCACCTGCGGCTGGCCCGCGACCCGGCGGTGTACCAGCAGATTCGCCGGTGGTGTGCCGGCGAGGAAGGAGTGGCCAGTGGAGCCTGAGACGCTGCGGCAGCTACGGGGCGCGGCCGATCTTACCACCGACGCGGTTGGCGCCACTGTCGGCGCGATCGCCGAGGCGCACCTGACGATCATGGGCCAGGTCTACGCGCCCTTCAGGCTGCTCGGCCCACTGGCTGCGCCCGCCCAGGGGATCGAGCAGATCCAGACGGCAATCACCAGAGGAGTCTACCAGACCATCCTGGGGGTCAACGCGGTGGTCGCCTGTGCTGCCGCGGCGCTGCTCGATCGACGGGGCGAAACGGGCTAACCGAGGGCGGCCACAGCGCTCTGTGCGCTCTCTGCCGGCTTGACCTTGCGTGCCGCCTCCACAATGCGCCCCTCCTCGTCGATCACGAAGTGCGAGCGCTCGATGCCCATGTACTTCTTGCCATACATGTTCTTCTCAACCCAGACCCCGAACGCCTCGGCGACGGTGTGCTGGTCGTCGACCAGCAGGGTGAAGGGCAGATTGTGCTTGGTCTTGAACTTCTGATGTGACTTCACGCTATCGGGGCTGACGCCGAGCACAATGGCGTTCTTTTCCTCGATGAGCGGGTAGCTATCACGAAATGAGCAGGCCTGTGTCGTGCAGCCCGAGGTGTCATCCTTAGGATAGAAATAGAGGATCACCTTCTTGCCGCGGAACTGCGACAGCCGGACCGGCTCGCCGCTGTCGCTCACGAGCTCGAAGTCGGGCGCTAGATCTCCGACCTTGACCGTATTCTCAGCCATGCTGTGCTCCTTGTCGAACGCTGACCACTCAAATTGATTCTACCTGAATTTTCCGCGCTCGAAGCCGGTCGTTCACACCAGGCTGATGCAACGTCCCTGGGGCAAGCCCCAGCCTCCGGCTTGCCTGATCCTTCAGGTATTGAGTTGTTGCTACACGGCGTGAGGGCGCTGCTTGCCCTCACCCCCCTACCCCCCTCCTTTCAAGGGTAGAGTTTTTGCTAGGCCGCATTGGAAAGCGGTCGATAGGCTGAAGGACGTTCGACATGGGTGTCAAGACTTTT
>DAOUBZ010000637.1:0-1902 GCA_034432515.1 Chloroflexaceae bacterium
GCCGCGCCTGCGCCCGCTGCGCCAGGCGCAGCCCCCGCCGGGCAACTCGCGGTCCGCCTGCCTGCGGGGCAGAGCGAATTGCTCCGCGCCCCCGACAACATCGCGATCGTGCTTGACGCCTCGGGCAGCATGCGCGCCAGTGCGGGTGAGCGGACCAAGATGGCCGTTGCCCGCGACGCGGTACGCGCCGCCGTGGCGAGCCTCCCTGACGACACCCGGGTGGCGCTGCGCACCTACGGCACGCGGCGGGGCGGCGACTGCGCCGATCTCACGCTGCTCCGGCCCCGGGGGCTGCACGAACGTGACGCGCTGCTGGCCGACATCGACCGCATCGAGCCGGCGGTGAACGGCATGACCCCGATCGGCGCCTCGCTCAACGCGCTTGCCGGCGACCTCTGGGGCGCCAGTGGCTTCACGGCGGTGCTGCTGGTGAGCGATGGTGAGGAGAACTGCGCCAGCGACCCGGTGGTGGCGGCGCAGAACCTGCTCAAGGCCAATCCGCAGCTCCGGCTTCACGTGATCGGCTTCGATGTCGCCGACAACCCCGCGGCGATCGAAGCGCTGCGCGCCGTCGCCCAGGTCGGTAGGGGCAACTACTTTGACGCCCGCGACCCCGGGGTGCTGGAGACGGCGCTCAAAGAGGCGGTGCAGCTGAGCTACCAGGTGCTGAACCAGCAGGGCGACGTGCTGGCCACGGGCCTGGTAGGTGGCCCGGCGCTGGCCCTGCCGCCCGGGCGCTACCAGCTGCGGCTGGACAGCGAAAATGCTGCGCCGGTGGCGGCCGAGGTGCAGGACGGCGCGCTCACCGTGCTGGAGTTGGACCCGGCAGGCAACCAGCTACGACCCGCGGCGCCGTAGGACGCCATGCCCGAGGCGCGCGGCATCGCAGCCGGGCGCGCTACCTGACGCGCCGGCCCTCCAGGCGCGCGTGGAGGTTGAGGTAGCGCAGCCAGCCGCGCAGGGTGAGCGGGCCGAACTGGTTGTGGGCGACCTGCTGGGCGCCATCGATGCCGCGGACCTCGAGTTGGCGGGCGAGCACCACCGTCTCGCGGCGGGTGGCGGCGAAGGTGGCACACAGGTCGGCGAGCGACAGGCCGTGCTCGGGCATGTAGCCGTCCATCTCATCGCTCACGGGGGGCTCGCCGAGGGCGATGAGCAGCCGGCGCTGGCCCCAGCGCTCGAGGCCGATGATGTGGCGGAGCTGGTGGCGGTTCCTGGGCGTATCGGCGGCTGCGGCGAAGCGAGCGACCAGCGAGCCGGCATCGGCTTCGAGGGCCTGGGCCAGCTGGGCGTAGCTCTGCTTGCGCACGGGGCGCTCGATCAGCAGCGAACGCATCACGGGCAGCACGGGGTTGGCCATCGGCTCACCAGTCATCCAGCGCGCCGGTCTCCCCGGTTGGCGCATCAGCGGGCTCGTCCTCGTCACCGGGCAGGCGCGGCAGGCGCGCCAGGGCCGCGTAGTAGCGGGCGGCATCGTAGGCCTCGCCGCGGGCCATCACAGCGAAGATCTCACTCACCACGGCCGTGGCGATCAGGTTGATCGCGCCCTCGCGGCTGTAGCCGGCGGCAACCAGGCGCTCGAGCGTCTGACCCGTCTCGGGGGGATTGCCCGTGGTGAGTTGCTTCTCGATCAGCTGCAGCACGGCGGCGCGCAGGGCGGGGTTGGTTGCCTGTGGCTCGCCATAGCCCTGAGGCTGGATGGTTGGTCGCCGCCGGGGGCGCTGGCGCTTGAGCGTCATGGGAGCTCCTCCTGGCACAACATCTTCTCCTATTGTACCCCATGCTTGCCCGGCCCTGGGCCGCGCAGGACCGATGCAACGATACTGCTGGCAAACCCCGTACGCGCTGCGCGCTACTCAGGATGCGTTCGCGTTCCGACGTTGCACAATACTGCTGGCAAAC
>DAOUBZ010000638.1:0-6279 GCA_034432515.1 Chloroflexaceae bacterium
CCGGCGGTCGCCTGCTTGTAGAGGGCGTAGAGCTTGAGCAGTGCGTCATTGTCGGGCCGTTTGGGGAGTTGCTGCACCTCCTGCGCCGCCCGCTCGAACGTGGCCTTCAGGTCGCTCATCACGGTCCTCCTTGCGCTCTTCCACCCCGCCAGACGACGGGGTCTGGACACTGCCGCCCGCATCCTAGCATCTGCTGCCAAAGCGCGCAACCCATAAAACGAATGCGGGAACGAATGAACGAATTGATGATGGAGGGACGTTGTGTCAGGATTGCATACGCGCGCGGCGCTGCTCGCCGCGCTCTTGATCATCACGCTGCTGATCATGCCCGCGGCGGCCAGCCCGCAGCCGCCGGTCGCCCCTGCTGCGCCGGCAACGGTGCCGCGCGAGCTGATCGGCATGGTCGCACGCGACCCCTGGTACGAGTTCGGCACGCACCCGGCCTTCCCCAACCAGCCGAACTACGTGGCCCAGGAGCGTATGGGCCAGATCCTGGCCGAGGCCGGGGTGCGCTGGGTGCGGGTGGAGTTCATTGTTCGCGACGAGGGGGCGGGCAGCTTCCTCGAGCAGGTCGCGCGTTACGACCACTTCATCACCGAGGTGGCGCCACGCTACAATCTCACGGTGATGGGCTTGCTCGGTTTCGGCCTGGTAGCGACTGACCCGCGCGACGCCACGAACGGGCTGATCGCGAAGACCGACAGCGACCCGCTCTACGGCGGCGGGGTCAACCCCTACATGCGGTTGTGGCTGGATCGGGCACTACAGATCATGAACCGCTACGCGGGCCAGGTGACTGCCTACGAGATCCTCAACGAGCAGAACCGGCTCCCCGCCGACCAGGGCTATCAGGGCGGCGAGGGCATCGACCCGGTGCTGACCGGGCGACTGCACACCAAGCTCTATCGCTGCTTCAAGCGCAACGAGTGCGACCATCGCGTCGAGGACCCGAGCTGGCGCGCCGCGGTAACGCTGGTGATCGGCGGGCTCCACCCGCGGGGCAGCGACATCCTGTTGCCGAGCAAACGTGGGCCGCTGAACGACCGAGACTACCTGATCGAGCTCTACAGCACCGAGCCCTTCAGCAGCTACTTCACGACGTACGGCGCCTACCCGGCCGACGCGCTCGGCTATCACCCCTACCCGGCCGAGATCCGCCTTGCCGCTCCGGTCGATGAAGAGGTGGCACGCATCGACGGTCGCCTCGATATCGTCCGGGCGCGGCTGCGCGAGGCGCTGGCGGCGACCGCCCCGGCGGCCGCCGAGATCCCTTTCTGGATCACCGAGGTTGGCTACAACGCCGCCTATCTGCGGCAGAACAGCGCCGAGCAGGCCGAGTTCCTCCGCGCCGTCTTCCGCCAGATGGCAGCCCGGCCCGACGTGGCACGGGTCTTCTGGTTCAAATACGAAGACTTCCCACCGGCCAGCGGCCCCAAGGCCCAGCAGTGGGGCATTGTGCGCATCCCCTTCAGCGAGGACCCGCGCTGCCCCGGCGGAGCCTGCTACGCGCCCGATGGCGAGCCCGCCGTCCGGCGGGGGGCGTTCTTCGCGCTACGCGAACTGGCTGGCCTGCCCGCCGAGCGCCTGGTCCTGCCCGTGATCGGGCGGCGCTGAGCACGCGACGGCAGGCACGGCCCTTGCACAGATCGCTGCCAGGCAATGCACGCTGCCGGAACCGGAACCGCGATGCTATAATCGAGGCAGCTACGGACGCCACGTGAAAGGATCACGCATGGATACGCTCGTCGCCAACCGCCTGGTCGGCCAGCTCACGGCCCAGCACAAGCTGATCTGCCAGCACGTCGCGGCGCGCCTGCTCCGCACCTATCCTGAACTGGCGCGCTCGCTGCGCCTGGAGGAGAACCACACGGCTTCCGAGCGGCTCTCCGCAGTGGCCGTGGAGCGGCTGGGCGAACTGGTGCGCTCGGTCCTGCTCTTTGATCTGCCGGCCCTGGCCGACCAGGAGCTGTCCTGGGCTCACGGGGTGCTGCCGCGCCACGGGGTGACCTACCAGCACCAGTCGGCGATGGTGCGCTTCTATTTCGAGGAGGTGCGCCGCCTACCCCTCACCCCCGAGGAGCTCGAACTGACGCGCGAGGTCGAGCAATACTTCCAGAAGGTCGTCGGTAGTGTCTACCGGGTGAATTGACCACCGGTGAAGGACACGGCGCGTCCCTCGTCCTCCATCCGAGCAGCGGTGAGGGATCGGCCCCCGTCCCGTAAGGCGGCAGCATTGGCGCAGCCAATGCTGCCGCCCAACATCCCCATCCTGCGCTGGCTGCCCTACGCGCCGCCCAGGAAGCGGCGCAGGCGCTGCCACCAGCGCTCAGGGTTGACCTGCAGCGGCAGGACGATCGTGAGCGGCAGGGCACCCACTTCCACCTCCAATGCAACCGTCTGCGGGCCACGCAGACTGGCCGGCGGGTGCAGGCGGATCGAGAGCCGCCCGGTATCGCCCGGGCCAAGCGCAGCAGGCGCGGCGGCGACCTGGGCCCAGGCGCTGCGACTCCGGCAAAGCAGTGGCAGCGCAGCGGCGCCGAGGTTGTCCAATTCGAGCAGGACGTAGGTTGGCTCACCGGCAACGAGCGGGCACGCGGTGCTCTCGGCGATACCGCGCAGACGCAGCAGCGGGAAGCGGTCGGGCGCCAGGGTGTGCAGGACGCGGCCCACCAGCAGGCGCCGGCTCAGCTCATCGGGGCTGTGGGCCAGCCTGGCCTCAAGCTCGGCGGCGAGGGCCTTGTGTCCGGTGACCCGCAGCCAGCGGGTGAGGGCACCCTGCACGAGCAGGGCCTCCATGGCCGGCACCAGATCGGGGCGCCCCAGGTCGAGATCCTCCAGCCGGGCGATGTTCCGGCTGCCCACCGGCACCCCCGCGCGCGCCAGCGCCGCCCAGGGAATGCTCCAGCTGTGCTGGCCGCAGCGTAGCTGCAGCGCGCCGCCGCGCACGCCTGCCGTGCCCATCGCGACCAGTTCCAACTGCAGCCGGGCCCCCGCGCCGAGCACACCGGCGGCCCGCCGTTGCGGCTTGCCTGCAACAAGCACGCGCACATCGGCGTCGCGCTGGGCCGGGCAACTCAGTTCCCAGCGCAGGGGGGCCACGGTCGCGTTGTGCAAGGACAGCACCTGGGGGCGGCTCCACACGCGCCAGGCGCGGAGCGGGATGTCGCCAAACTCCAGCTGCGCCGGCGCGAACTGCAGCAACTGGCTACCCTCGGGCGGAGCCATCGCGGTGAGCAGGAGTTCGAGCGGGCCACTGCGCGGCGGGAGGGTGCGCCGGGCCGCCCGCAGGCGGTAGCGCAGCGCGCCAAGGCTTGCAGCGGGGTGGGTCGCCAACCAGCGCTCCAGGCTGCCGTCGGCCACCACCGGCTCCAGGAGGCGCGGGCTGCGCTGCACGGCGGCGTTGAGGTCACGCTCGTCGGCCAGGGCCAGACCGACGCCGAGGAAGAGCGGGCGGACCGGGGCAGGCGCAGCGAGGCGGGCGCGCAGCGTCGCGGCGGTGGGGCAACGCTCGGCCAGGTCGAGGGCAAGGGCGGCGCGGAGGCCGCTGGCGAGGCGCGGCGCGGCCCGGTCAAGCCGATCGAGGTCGAACTGCAGCGGCGCGATCGCCGGGTCGAGGCCGGTAAGCAACTCGTAGCAGGTAACAGCGAGGGCGAAGACATCGGCGCGCTCGTCGTGGCCCCAGTTGCCCAACTGTTCGGGCGGGGCGTAGCCGGGCGTGCCATGGCGCGGGCGCTGGCTGCGCGGCGGGCGCCGGGTGAGCGTATGAGCCGCGCCCAGGTCGACCAGCGCCAGGCTGCCATCGCGGCGCAGCACCAGGTTGGCCGGTTTTAGATCACCGACCACCACCGGCACCGGGCGGGTATGCAGGTAGGTGAGCAAGTCGCAGAGTTGCACCGCCCAGGCCTGCACCCGCCGCCAGTCCTGGGGGCCCTGGCGAGCCAGGGTGCTGAGCGTCTGGCCAGGGACGAGCTCACGGGCGAGCCAGGCGCCACGGGGGCCATGCTCCTGGCCGAAGAGGCGCGGCAGTGCGGGGTGGCGCAAGCGGCGCAGCAGGCCGCCCTCCCAGCGCAGCACCGCCTCGGCCTCGTGGCGCGCAGTAGCCACCAGGTCGCGCCGGGCCACCTTCAGGGCCACGGGCGCGCCGCCCTGGCGCAGGTCAGCGGCCTGGAAAACCACCGCCTGCCCGCCGTGGCCGAGCACCGCTTCAAGGCGAAAGCGCGCGCCGAGCACGTCGCCGGGGGCGACGCCGCAATCGGGGGCCGCATGCCGCCCGAGCCGTACCGTCTGGCCGCTGTTCGCCATGGTCCATCCATCCGTCGTTGGCCCTGCGGCCGCACGCAGATCTTCGAACGTATGGCCGGATGCCCGAGACGGGGCCGGCGCGAACGATTGTGCCACAGCGGGCTGTATTGCGCAAGTACCGGCGCGTAGTGCACGGGGCTGATGCACCGTCCCGCCTCGCGCAGTTGGCTGTGGGACGGCTGCGCTACCCTAGGCACGGCGCCGCAGCACGGCGGTAGCGCGCCAGAACGGTTGACTGTACCTGGCGTCGATATAATAGCGGCGTATTCTGAACCTCTCGCCCGTACGTGCGGGCGGCACTGCCGTTCGCACCCGGCTCTCGCCAAACACCACAGGCGTATGGTGAGAGGCAGAAGAGGAGAGCCATGCTCACAACCGCCGACGTAGAGCGCGCCCTGAAACATTACGACCTTGGTACAATTCGTTCGGTGCGCCCGGCATCGCACGGCGTGGTCAACGAGACGGCCTTCGTAGAGACGAGTATCGGGCGCTTCGTGATGCGCCGCAACCAGCGCGCCATCGGTCGGGGCGCGCTGCGGCTGCGCCACAACCTGCTCAACTGGCTGCGCACCCGGGGCTTTCCCAGCCCCCGTATGGTGCCGGCCGCCAATGGTGATAACGCCGTCGAGATCGACGGCCGGATCTTCGAGGTCTTCACCTTCATCGATGGTGACGAATTCAACATTGATCGTCCGGCCCATATCAGCGGCACGGGCAGCATCCTCGCCCGCTATCACCGTGCCGTCGAAGACTTCCCCTGCGTGCCGCCACCCGAGCCGGCTCGGTATAACCCCGGCTCACTAGTCGGGCTGATCGAACGCCTGATGCAACGCGACGTGATGGGCGAGCTCACGGAGCCGCTCAACTGGTACGACCGGCGCACCTCCGATCTGCGCCGCATCCTGCCCGAAGAGGCCTACGCCGCCCTGCCCCGCCTGCTCATCCACGGCGACATGCACCGCGACAACGTGATCTTCCGCGGTGATACGGTGGCCGCGCTGATCGACTTCGACCAGGTGACGATCGATGCGCGCATCGTCGACCTGGCCGATGCCCTGGTGGACTTCGCCGTGGGTGCCGCCCCGGCAGACTGGTTTCCCTGGGGTGTGTACGCCGGGCCGCTCGATCCGCAACGGGCCAGCCTGCTGCTCGGCGGCTATCACACCATCGCGCCGCTGAGTAGTGCCGAGCGCAAGGCGCTGCCCCTGCTGGTCGAGGTCATCTGGCTGCAGGGCAACCTGCGCCGCGTCCTCGGCACCTCCGACGCTGACCCGAGCTATCACCTCGAGGTCCTGAACCAGGGTCGCCGCCTGGCGCTCTGGGTGCACGAGCACCCCGAGGCATTCACGATCGAGGAACTATGACTGAGCGTAGTGCGTACACGGACGAAGAATGGGCGACGATCGTCGCCGCGCCGGTGGGAGTGATCGCAGCGGTGATCGGCGCGAGCCCCAACGGGCCGCTGGGCATCTCCCAGGAGGTGGCCGCCGCCGTGCGGGCCTTCGAGCGCGCCGCCGAGACCCATCGCGAGAATCCGCTGATCGCCGCCCTGCTGCTGACCCTGCGTGACCGCTTCAACGCCTACATGGGCAAGGCGCCCGATGATGCCGCGGCCGAGCAGGTGGATATCTTCGCGCTGGGCCGCGACCCGGCCCGTGCGGTGGCCGCTTGCCGCGAGGCCGCCACACTGCTGGCCAACAGGGCCCCGCCTGACATCGCCGCCGAAGTGCGCACCTGGCTGGTGGAACTGGGCGAGGCAGTGGCCCAGGCCGCCAGTGAAGGCGGCTTCATGGGCATCGGCGGCGAGCAGGTGAACGCCAAAGAGCGCGCCATCCTTGCCGAGATCGCCGCCGCGCTCGCAGCTCCCGCCTGAGCCACGCAGGGCTGATGCAACGATACTGCTGGCAAACCCCGTACGCGCTGCGCGCTACTCAGGATGCGTTCGCGTTCCGACGTTGCACAATACTGCTGGCAAAC
>DAOUBZ010000639.1:0-4780 GCA_034432515.1 Chloroflexaceae bacterium
GGGCCCCGGCGGGGGGCGCCCCGACGCTGCGGCCCGACACGGGGCTGCGTCACGCCCCTATTACCCCGTCACCTCGCCAGCAGCGCAAATGCCCCCAGCATGAGCCCTGCGCTGCCCACCAGCTGCCCGATGCTCCAGAAGCCCAGGGCGTCCCACGCCGCCGGATCACGCCAGGCGCCCTGCATCACCCGGTATGCGAGCCAGCCCGCGATCGGCAGCGTCGCCAGGGGGGCGAGCGCCACCGGCCACGGCAGCCCCAGCAGGCCAAGCAACGGCAGGCTCGCGTAGGCTAGCCCCAGGGTCGCCACATACAGCCGCGCCGCGTGCTCCGGCCCCAGCCCCACCACCAGCGTGATCTTGCCCACCGCCGCGTCCCCCGCTGCGTCGGGGAAGTTCACCGCGACCAGCATCGCAAATTGCAGCAGGCACAGCGGCAGCACCGCCAGCAATACCAGCGGCCCGATCCTCCCCGCCTGGAGCTGGTAGCCCACCAGTGCCGTTAGCCCCGGGACGATCAGCCCGCCGGCCAGTTCACCAAGCGCCCGCCGGTGCAAGTACAGCGGCGGCCCGCTGTACACCCACGCCAGCCCGATCGCGATCACGAAGAGCGTCAGCGTGGCCGGTGGCGCCGGCGAGACCATAGCTGCCAGCACCGCGAAGCCCAGCGCCAGCACCCCGAAGCTCAGCGCCGCGACCAGCGCCGTATGGGCCGGCAGGCGCCCCTCTGCCAGCACCCGGCTGCCGCCCGACCACTGGGTCGGCGTACGGTTGGCCCGGTCGGCCTCCAGATCGAAGTAGTCGTTGCTGTAGTGGTTCATCAACTGGGCCGCCGCCACCGTCAGCAGCCCGAGCAGTGCCGCCTGCCAGGCCAGCGGCGCCCCGGCGTAGCCCGCTGCGGCGACGCCAAGCCCGTAGAAGATTGCCCCGCCGACCAGGTGGAGCGGCCGCCCCAGAGCCGCGAAGTCGGCGGCGCGGGCCAGCAATCCGCTCGCGCTCATATCGTTGTCCGGGTCAGTTCATACATGCTCAGCACACCGAACTCGAGGTAGAACAAGGCCCAGAGAAACATGTAGAACGATGCCACCGAGCGCCGCTGCTGCAGATCGACACGCATACTCATCGCCCAGAAGACGATGATCAACAGCGCGTGGCTGATCAGCAGAAACAGCGCGTCGCCCCGCGGCAGCCCCGCCAGCGCCAGCCCGATCGGCAGCGCATAGCACAGCGTCAGCACCACGCGCCCGATGTCCAGCGCGCGCCGCGGGCCGAGCCGCGTCGTGAAGGTCTCGATCTGGTACATGCGATCGCCCTCGCCGTCGGGGATGTCCTTGTAGATCGCGATCACCAGGCCGAAGCCGAAGAAGAACAGCCCGAGCATGCCAAGGGTGAGCAACGGCAA
This sequence comes from Chloroflexaceae bacterium, assembly GCA_034432515.1. Taxonomy (GTDB): domain Bacteria; phylum Chloroflexota; class Chloroflexia; order Chloroflexales; family Chloroflexaceae; genus JACAEO01. The sequence goes on from DAOUBZ010000639.1 coordinate 1,400, forward strand.
TTCGCCGCCGAAGACCTGGCGGTAGTGCAGGGCCAGCCCCAGGTTGGCGATCACCCCGCGGGCCACGGCGATGCTCAGCGCGGCAGCCACCGGGAAGCGCTTCAGCCGCAACGGCGGCAACGAGTAGGCGCTGCCGATCAGCATGATCAGAGCGACCGTCAGGAACAGGTACGGCCCGCCGAGCAGCGCCAGTACCAGGCTCAGCCCCCCCGCGCCAAGGGTGAGCAGCCGCCCCCCCTTCAAGGTCAGCGTGCCCGCCGCCACCGGCAACCACGGCTTGTTTACCCGGTCGATCGCCACGTCCGTCAACTGGTTCAGCCCTACCACGTAGAGATTCAACCCCAGACAGGTCGCCAGGGTCAGCGCCACCACCAGCAGCGCCTCCGAACTTGCCGGCCAGCCAACCACGATCAGAAAGATCGTCAGCACCTGCACGGTGGTCGCAATCACCGTGTGGGGCCGGGCAAAGCCGATCAATGTGTTCAATGCGTTCATTCCGCCCCTTCAGCTGGCTGCGAGAAACCATGACTCCATCATACCAGAGCTTCGCGCCAGCGCCAGGCGTATGGCGGCGCTTCCGGTAATGGCGGGGTTGCAAGGCCGCGTTACATTCCGCACTACGGCGTGCGACCTGGTAGCGCCTGCACCACCGAAAGGGCTCCGTCGCACTCAACGTAGAAGCAAGCAGAAGGTTTTCAATGCCCCGCCGTGTCGCCGCCCGCCTCGTTGCCATTGTTGCGCTGCTCGCCACCCTGGTCGCTAGTTTCGCCGCCACGGCGCGTCCCGTCTTCGCGGCGGGTGAGCCGGTCGCCACGCTCACTGCACCCGCCGAAGTGCCCATCGGCCAGCCCTTCAGCTTCACGGTGGCCTTCGATAACGCCAATGCAACGGATACTGGCTATGGGCCATTTGTCGATCTGATCTTCCCCTCCAGCGGGGTCGACGGCGACGATGGGATCAGTTTCCTCAATGCGACCTACCTCGGCGTCCCGGTTACCGCGACCAGCATCACCTTCGACGCCGATGGCTGCGTGGCCCACCCCTATGCGAAGCTGACCGACGGCACCATGCAGCAGGTCTGCGGCACCCCCGGCGACACGCTGGTCGTGCTCCAGCTACCCTTTGGCTCCTTTACCCCCGAGCAGCCGCCCGTCGAGATTAGCGTCCGCGCCGTGATCAGTCCGCTCGCTGACCTGGGCGTCCCGCTGCCGCTGCGTGTGCGCGCCGGCTTCCAGTACGGCAACGACCCGCTCGATAACTGGTGCTGCGACCCGGTGATCCTCACCCCGGCCAGCCCCGATACCACGACCTGGCCCGCCAGCCCGTTCAGACCGACGCTCTTCACGATCAGCAAGAGCTACCTCGGCCCGGAGAGCGAAACCGCTACCGGCCCCAATTTCCCCCGCCAGTACCGCATCGATGTTGATGTGGCCGCCGGCCAGACCGTGACCAACCTGGAGATCAGCGATGTGCTGCCGCCGCAGCTGCAGTTCGTCTCGCTCGATGCGGTGCTGGCGAGTGGCAGCCCCGTCGCCAGCGTCGCGGTGAGCACGCCCTCCACCACCACCCCCGGCGGCACACTCACCCGGCGCATCGCCAGTGTCACCGGTGGCACCGGCGCCGCCGACGCGAGCATGATCTTCACCTTCTACGTGCCGCGCCTCGATGCTGCCAGCGCCGCCGTGCTCGACCCCGCCAGCGGTGCCGCGCGCGTGGTGCTCAACAGCGCCACCGCGACAGCCGCCTGGACGCCGATCGACACCCGCGACCCGCAGACGCCGATCAGTGCCTCCACCGGCGTGCCCGGCCATAGCCTCGCGGCCCGCTCGATCGCTACCCAGAAGGGGGTCGCCGTGGTCAACGATGTGGGCGCCAGCGGCCCCACCCCCGGCGACACCCTGGAGTACACCATTGAGGTGCAGATCTCCGACTTCTTCGCCTTCAATGGCGTGACCCTCAACGACGTTTTCTCCGACGGCCAGCGTTTCGCTCCCGGCTTCACGCCCACCCTTCAGGTGAACGGCAACGGCTTCGTCTCGGCCGCGGCCCCCTTTGCCGGCGCCAATTACACCGTCACGCCGAACTACACCCCGGCCTCAACACCGCCCAACGACGGCACGACCGCCCTGCAGTTCCGCATCGCCGACGAACTGCTGACCCGTGGCCAGAATGGCAACCTGATCGGCGGCTGTGTGCCCCCCATCGGCACCGGCGGCCCCGCTCCTGACTGCGGCGCGTACAACGACGGCCCCACCACCGCCCGCGTCGTCTTCCGCACCGTTATCCAGGAGGATTTCAGCGATACCTTCCCCTCCGGCGATCCGAGTGTTGACGAGGGTGATCGGCTCAGCAACCAGGTGACCGTCATCGGCACCCTGCTGAACGTGGCGAACCTCGTTGCTACCGGCGCTACGGTCGGCGACGGCAGCTCCGCCGGGGTCGGCATCGCCCGTGGCGCGCTCAGCAAGACGATCTACGCCCTCAACGGCAACACGACCCTCTCCAATCCGGTCGAGGTGGCCCCCGGCGACACGGTGACCTACCGGCTTCAGCTGGAACTGCCCACCAGCGACGCCGAGGATCTGCGCCTGGTCGACTACCTGCCCCTGCCGATCTTCCCGGTGAGTCCCGCGTTCAGCTTCAACCCTGCGCTCGGCGGCAGCATCCCCCCGGCCAACACCGCCACCTACGGCCCGGCCGACACCTGGCGCAGCACTCTCGCCAGCGTGCCCGATCCCACCGTGAGCGTCAGCACGATCGGCAACTCGGTCAGCTTCAACTTCGGCAGCTTCGACGACCCCCAGTCGCGTCCCAGCCGCATCGACCTGCTGCTGACCGTGCGGGCCAGCGACCAGCCCACCGCCGATGGGCTCTTCCTGACCAATCAGTTGCGCCGGGTCGCCGGCTCTACCGGCCAGGTCTTTACCGCCGACGACGCGATCGTCCAGATCCGCATGACCCAGCCGATCCTGCGCATAAGCAAGGGCGTGACCGGCAGCAGCAACCCCGGCGCTACCCTCAGCCCGGCCACGCCCGGCCCGGTCAGCTTCGCCGCCCCGGGCGCCGGCGGTGCGCCCTTTAGCGGCACCATCGGCTCCGCCGGGCTGGCTGCCACCCCGGTGGACAGCGACATCAGCGGCGTGGACGCCAACGACCTGGTCAGCTTTGCGATCGTGCTCGAGAACACTGGTTCGAGCAACAAGGGCGCCTTCGATATCGCGATCACCGACATCCTCCCGGCGGGCCTGATCATCCCCACCGGCGGGGCGGGTCTCAACCTGAAGGTCTATAACGGCGCCGGCACGGCCATTCCGTTCACCTACCTGGGCGGCGGCGGGCCGGGGAACGAGGATGACCTTTTCAACAATGGAATCCAGTTAA
>DAOUBZ010000640.1:0-2948 GCA_034432515.1 Chloroflexaceae bacterium
GGCGGTGTAACCGCCAACACCAACCAACAACCACCCTGGCGGGCGGCTACGCCGCCCCAGGCCCCACCGCCGGAGGCGGACGTTGCCCAGGCCCTGGCCCGTGAGAGAAAGGAGCGGCGGGCTGCCCGCCAGGTCATGGTCGATCCGAACGAACCGCAGAATGTCGAGGAGAGCGTGCGCCGTGTGCGCCGCGGCTGCACGTTTGTCGCGGCGTTATTTGTCGCATTCGCCGTGCTCTTCACCAGCGCCACCGGCAACCTGGCCTTCTTGCTGCTACTGATCGTCGCGCTGGCGATCTTCATTTTTGCCCGGAGCGTCAGGTGAGGCCATGCCGCCCTCCCGCCTGAAAATCGTCCTGTCGATCGCAGGCCTGGCCGCCATTGCCGCCTCGCTGCTGCTGGCCTTCCAGGATCCCTTTGGACTGTGGCACTGGGTGCTGCTGCTCGTCGCCGTGGCCTGTCTGCTCATCTCGCGACGGCTTGGCTCGTGATTGAACACCTTGCAGCCCGCTGCGGTGCGTACGTGTTCGGTAGCTGTGAACACTATCCACTAGCCGTGGCCGTGCGCCCGGCTGTGGTATACTCACCCAACAGCGGAGCAGCGCCCGCCGCAAGGAGCAGGCGATGAGAGTGCGCACCAGCGCCCGCAGCCACGTCGGGCAGCGCCGTGAGGTCAATCAAGACGCCTATGGCGTCGAGCAGCCCGGTGCGGCAACCCTGCTGATCGTCTGTGATGGCATGGGCGGCCACCTCGCCGGCGAGGTGGCGAGCACCCTCGCCGTGGACACGATCAGCGCCAGCTTTCGTCCCGAGGCCGACCCGGGCGAGGCGCTGCGCACCGCCTTCACGGCGGCCAATGACCGTGTCTTTGGCGAGGGCCACGGCAGCATGGGCACCACCGCCGTCGCCGCGCTCTTGCTGCGCAACCAGCTCTATGTGGCCAATGTCGGCGATAGCCGCGCCTACCTCGTCCGCGAAGGGCAGATCACTCAGATCTCGCACGACCACTCGTTCGTCTCCGACCAGGTGGCCGCCGGGCTGATGACCCCGGACGAGGCGCGGGCCTCGAATGTGCGCAATATCATCACCCGGGCCCTTGGCCATTCCGCCGAGGTCGCGGTGGACCTGTTCAGCCACGATCTGCGCCCGGGCGATACGGTGCTGCTCTCGACCGACGGGATGCACGGCCTGATCACGGATGCGGAGATCGCCGAGATCGCCAGCATGCTCCCACCCGAACAGGCCGCCCAGCAACTGGTCGACCGGGCCAACGAGCGCGGCGGGATCGACAATATCACCGTGGTCATTGCCCAGGTCGATCAGCTGGACGAACCGGTCCCCGCCACTCCCGGCGCGAGCGACTCCCCGGCTGCGCCCCCCGCCCCCTCCGAGCGTCCACTCAGCCGGCTCGGGCTCACCCTCGCCGCTCTGACCCTGGTCCTCCTGGTTGGGGTCGGCGGGCTGCTCTGGGCCGCGCCCGGCGGCGCGCCCGCACCGGCGGTGGCGCCTACCGCCCCTGCGCCCACTCCCACCATCCCCTCGCCGACCGTGAGCGCCACCCCGGATCAGTAGTCGCCTGATTGGTCCGTAAACAAACTGTTTCGCTAAACCCTCATCCCCTCCCCAACCTCTCGCAGGTGTACGGTTTTTGGGAGTCGCGCATCCGCCAAAAACCCTACACCTGCGAGCCCGGCTCCTCCGCCAACGCTGAACACGTACGCGCCGTCCAGGGCTTGGCGGTTCCCGCTGGAGATGCTACAATGCTCTCCGCAAGGATGTTCGTGTACCGGGGGGCCCTATGCCGATCCAACTGCTGGACGCGACGGTGGCTGCGCAGATCGCCGCTGGCGAGGTGGTGGAGCGGCCGGCATCGGTCGTCAAGGAGCTCGTCGAGAATGCCCTGGACGCCGGGGCGCGGCGGATCAGCGTCGAGGCTCGTGGTGGCGGCCTGCGCGAGCTCAAGGTCCAGGACGATGGCTGTGGCATCGCGGCCGCCGAGGTGGAACTGGCCTTCGAGCGCCATGCCACCAGCAAGCTCCGCAGCGCTGAGGACCTGTGGAACATCACCACGCTGGGCTTTCGCGGCGAGGCGCTGCCCTCGATCGCCAGTGTGGCCCAGGTGGTCTGCATCACCCGGGCGGCCCACGAGGAGCTCGGCACCGAGTTGCGCATCGCCGGGGGTGAGCTCCAGGCCCGCAACCCGCGGGGCTGCTCGCCCGGCACCAGCATCAGCGTGCGCAACCTCTTCTACAATACCCCCGTGCGCCGCGAGTATCTGCGCTCCGAGGCCACCGAGCTCAGCGCGGTCAGTGCCGTGGTCCAGCAGTATGCGCTGGCCTACCCCGAGGTACGTTTTACCCTGCTGCTCGAGGGGCGCCTCGCGCTGCAGACCAGCGGTGATGGCGATCTGCGCGCGGTGGTGATCGAGCTCTACGGTCTCGAGGTCGCCCGGCAGTTGCTCGCCGTCGAGGCCACCTATGGCGAGGGCGAGCAGGCGGTGCAGGTTGCCGGCCTCGTCTCGCCCCCTGGCCTCACCCGTGGCTCGCGGGGCTATCTGCACCTCTTTGTCAACCGCCGCGCGCTGCAACCCCGTGGCGCGATCGCAGCCGTGATCGAGGAAGCCTACCATACCATGCTCATGAAGGGCCGCCACCCGCTCGCCGTGCTCGACCTGCGGGTCCACCCCCTGGCCGTGGATGTCAATGTCCACCCCACCAAGAGCGAAGTGAAGTTCCGCTACGCTCCGCGCGTGCTCGGCGTGCTTGGTCGCGCCGTGCGCGAGGCCCTGCTGAGCGGCGCGGAGGTGCCCACCTGGGCCGATGACGACGGCGCGCTGCAGCGGCGCTTCGAGCTGCGCCAGTTGGGCGCGCCGGCCCCGCAGGGCCCTGAGCCTTCGGCCTGGGGGGTGGGCGCCTCGGCGTGGGACCGCGAGCACAGCCGCTGGGACGC